>JAKAGP010000004.1 GCA_021825785.1 Nitrospirota bacterium | reverse complement strand
TGGCCGGAATGGCCGCGAGCCTGTTTCACCTGGGCAATCCGCTTCGCGGCTGGAAGGCGGTTATCAGATGGCAAAGCTCCTGGCTTTCGCGCGAGGCCCTTTTTATGGGACTTTTCAGCGGCTGCGCCGCACTGTATCCGTTGGTTTATTTCCTTAATGCACCCTACGGCGTAAGGGCCCTTATAGGCATCGTTGGCATCTGCGCCGCCTTTGCCCTTTACATAGCGTCGGCGATGCTTTATGCCCGGATCAGGTTTGTCCGGGAATGGTCCAATAAGCTCACAATAACGAATTTTGTCTTTTTCGGGTTCACATCCGGGGGGGCCGTTACATACGCGATACTTTGCCTGCAGGGTGTCAATTACATCCACCTGAGAGGAATAATGATCCTGCTGGCAGCGGGGTCCCTCATCTTAAAGACGCTCGCATTTGTTTTTAATAAGACCGTTTATGTTCCAACGGACATAAAAAATGCCCTTGTGATGAATGACCCCGATATCAGGCTAATGAGCACGGGTACGTCTTACGAGCACTACAACACGAAAGAGTATTCCTCCGGGCTTACAGACGCGCAGGTCCGCTCTATTCAATTAAAAAGCCTGTTTGCCGCCTTTATCATCCCGATGATATTATGGATGGCCATGCCGCTTGGGGCAGGCGCCCTGGGCAGTATGTTCGCGGTCCTGGCGGCGGTTGCAATGATAGCGGGCCTGCTGATGGAACGCCGTCTTTTTTTCATCCAGGGCAATCACCTGCAAAACCTGTATTATGCAAGATTCCGCGGCAACGACGCTCGAAACCCACTGCTCAGCAAGGCAAAAAAAGGGACCCCCGTACCCTTGAAATAAAAATAAAACAGGTCCATTGATAGCCCGGCATGAGGGTAATTCTCCGCAAGAAGAGGGAAGCGGCTTTGGATTTATCTGAATTTTGACAGATTTTCAGATCGAATATAAATTTTTAAAATCTTAACGGGAAAGTGAATTCGTCATTTTATTGACGGTGGGATGGGAAATAGTCCATTAAAATGGGTATCCTTTAAAAATATATCATAGTTTTCCGGATACTTTGATTATTTCGGAACGACCAACGTTCTTGTCAACTCAGTTGCTCACCCGCTATAAGACATAATAAAATTACTTGAAAATCAAATACTTGCCCTTCGGTCAATCCATTTGGATAAAGCTGTGTCCAGGTTGGAACATTCCTGGTTTATTCAATAAAGTCCTGTCTGGTTAGCCGTTTGGCATAAGACTTGCTTTTTCATGTCTGGAATCGCAGGCTGTAACTAAAGGGAGAAAAACAAAAAATGATTAGGCACACAGCCGTCGATCAGGCATTAAATTCCGTAGGCAGCGATTTTCAGAATTTCAGCGCCTCTGTAAACAGAAAAAACAGTCTTCGGGGTGTCCAAAGAGGCTCGGGGCAGATCGCGGCTATCAAGAAACTAATAAAAAAACCGTATGTCCCGGCAAAAGGTAATTCAGCATTTGCCGGAGCGGTTTTTGACATGAAGATAAGATCGGTCATGGGGTTCCTTGATAAAATTCCTGAACCCGTAATAGCACTTGCCGGAGTCCTGCTGGCCCTTGCCATAGGCTGTATGGGAAGAATAACGGGTTACGGAATTAACTTGCCTTTTTTCTATTTGCTTCCGGTTTTATTGATCTCGTGGAAATTCGCTGGCAGAACGCCGGCCGTGCTGATGTCGTTATTCTGCGCATTCATATGGTTTTCGACCGATGTGATGGCGGGGCATGTCTATTCCCATTCCGTCCTCCCGGTCTGGAACGGCATTGCGGGGCTCGGCGCCTTGTCAACAGTGGGTTATTCTTTTTCGACCCTTAAAGGCGTGCTTCAGCGGGAGAGGGGGTTTGCCCGCATAGATTACCTGACGGAGGTCTCTAACGCCAGGGATTTTTACGAGCGGGCGGAAATTGAATTCGCCCGCGCGGCAAGATATGGCCGCTCCCTTTCGATAGCGGTTGTGGACATCGATAACTTTAAATATATCAACGACAATTTCGGCCATGCAACAGGCGACCGCCTTCTTCATACCGTTGCCAAAACAATTCAGAAAACATTAAGGAAAACGGACATTATTGCAAGGGTCGGCGGAGACGAGTTCGCTATTTTGTTGCCTGAAACAGAAAGCGGGGCGGCAAGCGTGGCGATGAATAAAGTCCAGGCCCATCTTTTGAGCGCCATGGTAAATAATGTATGGCCGGTTACCTTCAGCATGGGCATCATCACTCGGAAAACAGCGCAATGCTCATTGGATAACATGATGAAAATGGCCGACGATCTTATGTATACAGCCAAGAAAAATGGTAAAAATATGGTCTTGGCGGAGAACTGTTAGCTTTAGCTTGTGCGTCTTCATTTTAAATCCGCAGCTAAACTTTTTATATTGACCGTGGTGGGCTTTTCCGGTCTGCCCACTTCTTTTTTACTTTAAACGGAGGGAGAAATATTGTATATTCCATGTGATATCGGGGACCTCAATGGTTTTGGATGCGGATAGTGATTGTAACAGCGGGTCTTTTTGGGGGGGCTATATCAGAGGACCCCGAAGGCCGTAGACAGCGCCAGGTTCGATATTTTTTTTATTAATTCCCGATAAGGAGGCGGCCACTTTGCTTTCATCCATACTGCTGGCGTCGGCGCTTATGGCGGGCACACCACATGGTTTGCCAAAGCCCGAGCCTCGGACCGTAACTGCAGCTGCACAGAGCAACACGGCAGAAAAACAAAAACAAAAACAAAAAAAGCTCCAAAAGGCGGATGCTCAGACACCCGAGGCTAAGCCTGTGGTTACCCGGCACAAGATCATCGTTGGGGGAAAGGAAATAAGCTATACTGCGACGGCAGGCCTGCTTCCAATAAAAAATAAAAAGGGCGAAACCGAGGCGCACATGTTTTTTATTGCCTATACGGTAAACGGACGGCATGCCAAACGCCCGCTCTTATTCATATTTAACGGAGGGCCTGGCGCCGCTTCAGTCTGGCTGCAAATGGGCGCTGCCGGTCCCAGGCGTGTAAAAATGCTTCCGGATGGCGAAATGCCGCCACCACCATATCACCTGGTGGACAACAGGTTCACCTGGCTCGATATGGCCGACCTTGTCTTTATCGATCCTGCCGGCACCGGCTATAGCCGGGCGATAAAGCCGGAGCTTACCAAAAAGTTCACCTCTGCGCTGGGTGATATTGAGTCCATGGGTAAGTTCATCAGGCTTTATCTGACGCGCTATGAGCGCTGGGGTTCGCCTCTGTTTCTGGTGGGGGAAAGCTATGGGACGTTCCGGGCGGCGGGCCTGTCGGACTATCTGGTTGAACACGGCATAGCGCTGAACGGTATCGTCATGCTCTCTTCCATCATGAACCTGGAGACCGTCTCATTCGACAATGGCAATGACCTGCCTTACGCGCTGTTCCTGCCCAGTTACACCGCGACCGCCTGGTATCATAAAAAACTCGCGCCTCATACTGACCTGGAGAAAATCCTTCAGGCCTCGCAGAAGTGGGCCTCAACCGGCTATTTAACGGCCCTCGAAAAGGGCGACAGCCTTTCTCCAGGGGAGCGCGAAGCAGTGGTGGAAAAGCTTGCCCAATTTACCGGGCTCGATAAAGGCTTCATCGAAAACCGCAACCTTCGAATAGACAGGGTCAGCTTTGCCACCGAGCTTCTCAGAAAAGAGAGGAAGCTCGTTGGTTTCCTGGACAGCCGTTTTACCGCAGCCAATCTTGAGCCGGGGTCCCCGCCTGATTTTGACCCGACTATCGCGGCGATCCGTCCGCCCTTTACTGCTACTTTCAACGATTATGTCCGGCGAGAGCTGGGGTTTAAGTGCGACCTGGAATACTACACTTTGGGTGGCGGCATCGGGCGATGGGATTGGGATTCCAAAAACAGCTACGCGGATACCAGCGACAACCTGAGGAATACCTTTGCCAAGAACCCCTACATGAAACTGTTCGTTGCTTCCGGTTATTTCGACCTGGCCACGCCTTATTTTGCAACGGAATATACGCTTGCACATCTGGGGTTGACACCGGCTCTCCGCAGGAACATCACGATGCGCTGGTACCGGACAGGGCATATGATGTACCTGGACCAAACAGCCATCCGCCAGTTGAAGCATGACGTGAAGGAGTTTATAGAAAGCGCCCTGCCAGGGCCTTAGCCTTTTTTTTTGGCGGGGGTAATTTGATGGTGTGAATATGTAATGTTGAAGAGGTTTGTTCTGATAATGTCCCTGTTATTGCTATCTTGCCCACGGATGCATTGGGTGCGTCCGGAAAAGGGTAAGCTGATTGCTCACGATACGATCAGAAGATTCAAGCTAAACCTGTTTGGCACCCGAAAGAAGGAATCGCATGATTAAGGTGTTGCCGGAAAGCAAAGGGAACATTCTTGTTCTTGGCGCGGTGGGCAAATTAACAAAAGCTGAACCAGGAGGCAAGAAAATGGCCTATAACTGGTCATAAGGCTTTTCCCTGTCCTTTCTTCTTGCGAGCTCATGGCTGTAATGGCTGCCCACGAGGGCGGCATTTTCCCTGACCCACTTGGAAAGCCTTTTGCTTCCAGCTGGCGGAGAGCCCGTGCAGAGCAGGCCGGCCATGAGCCCTTTGATCTCGTCCAGCGTTAGCGTAACGTCCCCGTGCATTTCCCCGATAAGCGAGCCCAGGATGTAGCCCGCAAGCGGAGGGATGGAGATCATGGGCCGTTGCTTTCCTATGCCAGCTCCTATGGTTTTGACCAGCTCCCGGTATGTATAGGTTTCAGGCCCGATGGCGTCGATTACCGCGTTTCCGGTGCGGCCGCCATGTTCGACAGCCAGCCTGGCAAGATCGTCCACATATATGGGCTGCAAACAGTAATCTCCCCTGCAGAAGACGCCAAATACAGGGAACCTCCGCAAAAACCATGCGATATTATTTACAAGGATGTCCTCTTTGCCAAAAAGGACCGCGGGCCTCAATATGGCATGGCTCAGGCCGCTTTCGGCCAGAGCACGTTCCAGAAGGGCCTTTCCCCTGAAATACTCGAAAGGCGAGTCCTCTGACGGGTTGGTTATGCTGATATGGACCACCCTTTTTATGCCTGCCTCCCTGGCCGCGTCAAAGAGTATGTTTGTATTTTTAACGGCTTCGGCGTAGGAAAAGGAAACGGCGTTATGGTAGTTGAACCGCACCCAATAATTGTTATAGAGGACGGTTGCGCCCTTTAAGGACTCGGCTAACTTCCTTGGCTTATCGAAGTTATACGGGAAAGCGGTTATCCGGCCCCGGAAGGGATTTGCCCTGTGGGGGGAATTGGTGAGAGTGCGCACCTGATAACCCGCCTCCAGTAGACGCTGCGCAATATATTTACCGGAGAACCCGAACGCCCCGGTAACGACGTGCAGTTCGTTTTTTCTCAAGGAACAAAAACCTCCCTGGATGGAGGAATATGGCCGGGGCCGGGATTTGCCTTAAAATTAACGGCGGCCCCGCTTTTGCTTTAATTATCGCCCCATGCTTTAATTATAGGGAGGCCAGGATGTTTTCCAGGTTGTCAAAGTCTACGGGCTTGGTGAGGATATGAAATTGTCCGTTTAGTTCCACCTGCGCCATAAGTTCCCTGATCCTTTCCAACTCGTAGCCGCTCATGAAAACGACCGGAGTGAAAGACCGGCCTCTTATCTCCTTGGCGGCCCGGACGCCGTCTATCTGCCCGTTCAGGTTCACATCCATTAAAATTATGTCCGGCTTTTCCCCGTCTGCCGCGGCGATGGCGTCCTCACCGGTGCTGGCGATCTCGCATACTTCATACCCCCACAGATCAAGCAGGTCGGCAAGGCTGAGGGCCCCAACGTATTCGTCTTCAACGATCAGTATCTTTTTTCTTCTCACAAATCCCCCTTTCCGTTAAGTGTGTGTTCGATCAAAGCGGATAACGATCCTGGTCCCCTGTCCCTGTATTACTTCCACCTGATACCGCTGCTCCCAGCCCCAGGCTTAAAACACCGCAACCCAGCAGCAGTATCAGTACCCGGCTGGTTGCCCTGTAATTCTTCATGGCTGTATAGGCGACGATGAAACATATCACCGCGATGAATAAAAGATTGTAGATCGTGGTCAGCCAGGGCGGGTCGTAAAACAAGGACGGTTTTACGAAAAGGTAGAGGGCCCCCGTCAGAAGCGCCAGGGAAGGCAAGGGCATAAGGCCCACGCGTCTGACATTCATACTTTTAATTCCCTGGCGGGCATGCTTTTAATTCCCCCCGGTGGCGGCATATTGATGTTCCGGACAAGCCGGAATGACAACGGTTAATGCAACGACAGGGTTTACAGTCCCCCTGGGGCCGGGAAATTTTTCAACGGACCAAGCCCCCGTTTTTTGATTTTGATATGAATTTGGCGAAACTGTTTTTTGCCAGGACCTTGCGGACCTGCTCCCTCACGTCGATCCACACGGGATGCACTATGCAGGAATCGCTCCTGGAGCAGAGCCTCTTGTCCAGTGCGCAGATATTCATTGCCACAGGCCCCTGAACGGCTTCGATCACATCGAGGAAACTTATCACGGACGGCCTCCTGGCAAGCTCAAACCCTCCGTTTGCTCCCCTGTGGGACCTGACGATGGACGCCCTGCCAAGCTTCTGAAGTATCTTTGCCATAAAATCCCTGGGGACCGCCGTCCCATTCGATATTTCTTCGACCGGGACTATTTCTGCCGGCCTCTGGGCAAGATAGCATACGCACCGTATGGCGTAATCGGTCTCTCTTGTTATCTGCATAATATTCTCGCCGAGTCCCTTTTTTTATAAAAAATTAAAAATAAAGCCTTTCCACCCCCGTCAGTGGTCCGCCGCCTTCCGCTGAAACAGCATTTCATTTCATCAGCAGCAAGAGGACCACGAACGGCGGCTTCGATCAAATTTAACCTCCTGAACCATTAAACCCGCCTTCTTCAAGCCGTACAGCGCAACCCAAGGGCCACGGCGGCAAGTTCGCTTCTCCGCCTTATCTCGAATTTGCCGAATATGTTGTTCAGGTGGCCTTTCACGGTTTGCTCCCTGATAGAAAGCCTTTCCGCGATCTCCCGGTTGGAATGGCCCTGGATGACGAGCACGGCGATCTCCTTTTCCCGGCGGCTCAGATTGAAGCGGTCAAGGCCAGGGTCCAGCCTGTGTGAGGGCGGATGGGGCTCAAGGAGTATGAATTTCCCTTTTTTATTCCTGTTGCATAACGGCACGGTGCGCACTCTGAACGTACTGGAGCCGTTTTTAAAAAAGGCCGCCCCTGAACCGAGCCCTGGGTCGGGGATATGCTCCGCGGAGGTCCCTTTTATGGCCTGCCTGGCGGCATCGTTCATGAAAACAGGCAAGCCCGCCTCATCCCTCATGATGACGCCGCAAGCCTCCTTGAGGGGGTCCCGGCCGCCTATCAATTCAATATTGCGGATAGCCATTGCCACATGGGGCAGGAGGATATTTACGATCTCCTGGTCGCGGCGGCTGAAATCGCGCTCATGCTTCTGCCTGTTGGCGATAAATATCCCGACCATATCGCCCTGTGCCCGGAGCCACGCGCCAAGACCGTAAAATACGGAGGCAACTGGGATGAGAAAATCGCGGGCGAACCCGGTCTCGCCAAGCCCGGGCACCATGTCCGTAATTCTGGCCGCCTCGTTAAAATGGTGTTTGAACCAGCCGTTTGACATGAAAGGGTCATTCATCGCGAAGTGGGCGAGATATGTGAGCATGGATTCCTCGCTGTTGTTGAATACCTCGTACCCGCTGAAATGGAATTCCCTTGTCTTGGGGTCCGAGGAGACAAAGACCGCGCTGTGGATGCCGATGAACTTCCTCAGTTCTTCGCAAACCTGCCGGATCATCGCCTTTTGATCCGGGATCGAATAGATGGCATCGATTATATCCAATGCCTTCCTGTAATCTCTGCAGGAAAGGACCATCAGACAGCCGTTTCCTCCAGCTCATCATTTGAAAAAGGCGCGGGTATTGCCGCCTCTTCCCGCGTTTTGTCTCTGCCGATAAGTTCAAGTCTGCAAAAAATCATCTTAATCCAAAAACCGGACCTTATCTATCTTGTTTAAAGCATATCCTGACATTTGTCAAGCATCCCACATATTTATTAAACCATTTCTGACGGTTAAAACAACCCAACCAAAGTAGGATTCCTTTTGCAAAAGGCTGTGCTATATTTGTCTGCAGCCTAAAAAAAAGGGGCAAGCGAGGGCCTCTTTGCTTTGTGAAAAAAAAGACAAAAGACAAAAAATAAAAAAACAAAAAAGCTTCATGGGGGAACATTATGGCGTTAATTGAATGGACAGTTGACCTGAACACCAACATCGCTTCCATAGACGAGCAGCACAAGAAGCTTATTTCCTATATCAACGTCCTGCACGAAGCCATGAAGATGGGCAAAGGGCAGGATGTGCTTGGCAAGGTCCTGAACGAGCTGGCCGCCTATACCATAACGCACTTCTCAAATGAGGAAAGGCTTATGACAACCTGCGGGTTCCCTGGATACGCGTTCCATAAAAAAGAACATGAAGGGTTCGCTCAAAAGGTGCTAAAGCTCAATGATGACTTCAAATGCGGCAAGTATCTCATAACCGTCGAGGTCATGCAGTTCCTCAAGGACTGGCTTATTACGCACATCAGGGGCACGGACCAGAAATATGCCCCTTTCCTTCTGGGCAAGGGCGTGTCCTGACGCTGAGGCGGGGTTGATCTGCTAAAAATGACGGAGCATCGAATGAGCTTTCTTATTAAAAATCAGGATGAAATAAATCCTTTTTTTTGCGGAAAATGACGAGGTGGCATCAAGTGAGAAGAGTATTTGAATTTTTCGGGAATATAGAAAAAGCAATGTTGCGCTATGCCGGGGAGCCTCTGGCCCGGACAGTCCTAAAAAGGCAGTACCGGCTTAAGTCCTTTGTCTGCGTGTCCACCCTCGCCGTTTCCTTTCTCAGCTTCAATTTGGCCCTGGTGATCGCTTTTTTCATTTATGCGCGCGAAGCAGCTCCCCGTCCGGCCTATCAAGGGAGGGCAAATATGACGGTCCCTGAATACATGGCGAATGAAACCGGGCGCGGGCCGGGAACAGGCCACATGCGGAGCGTTGAGCTCTCAATTGCCCGCATAAAAAGAAAATTTACATTCTTTTTCCTGGTCCTGTCCCCAATACCGTTTATCATGGCCGGCGTCATCTCGACGGTGCTAAACGCGAAGATCAACTGTTCAACAAAACTGTTCCTTGAAAAAATACGCGCTGTAAGCAGCGTCGGAGACCTGACAAAGCTCGAAATGGACCGTTCCGGCCAATGCATAGGGTTTGTTGAGTTCAACAGCATAATGACGGAGCTGGGCTGCTTCGCGGGGCGCATCAGGGATGTTGCGGTAGACAGAAAGACTCTCGAATTCGAGCTCCAGGTGCTGGAGAAATTCGTCATCACCTCAGAAGTGGTCAGGGACTGGAAGGAACACGTCCATCGCCTGCTGTGCGAGATCAACACGGTAATCGACGCATGCGTGCTCTTTTCCGTTTTTCAGGTCAACAATGAGCTGTACGATCTCGATATCTTCTGGGCCGGCGCGCCGTCTGACAGGACAAGGCAGGCCGTTGAAAAGGCCGTCCGCCGGGAGGTCTCCGGTATAAGCGAGGGCATGGGCAACTCTCCCGCTCTCAAGATCAACCATAACATAATGTCCGAATTCCCCGCTCCGGCGGACATAAATGAAGAGGACATTGTGCTGAAGACCAAAGCCCTGCTGGTCCAGAACCCCACTATCCAGGGAGTGGCCGGAATAGGCATACATCCGTCACTGGCGGGGGACCCCGTCCGCTCGCTTGCCATCGACGGCATATTGACCACCCTCTTGAATGTTGTGGGCTCCATTAAGGCCATCTCTAAATACACCATGGACCTTGCATATTACGCGACAAGGGACCCCCTGACCAATCTTTATAACCAGAGGCTGTTCTGGGAATTGCTGGGGTATGAGATAGGCAGGGCGGACCGCTACGGGTACAAGTTTGCGGTGCTCGTAATAGACCTGGACAATTTCAAGAACATCAACGACTCGCACGGGCATATCGCCGGTGACCGTTTCCTTACGGAGATCGCCGCCGCGATGCAAAATACCCTGAGGACCGGCGATATCCTCTCCAGGTATGGGGGCGACGAATTTGCCGTCATTCTTCAGGACGCCGATGAGGCGCAGGCTTTTTTTGTCGCTAACAGGCTCAGGGAGAATATCAGCGCAGTATCTTTTTCCACGATTGACGGGGTAACGGTGAAGGCCACTGCCTCCATCGGTTTTTCCGTTTATCCCATTCATGCCACAACGGCAAAGGACCTTTTCCTGTTTGCCGACAACATGATGTACAAAGCTAAAAGCGGGGGGAAGAACACGATCATCATCCCAACCGAAGAGGACATAGTCGAGGTATTCAGGGCGGCAGGGGAAATGTCCGCGATCGTCACAAAGGCGCTCGAAGAAAAAAGGGTCATCCCCTACTTTCAGCCGATCGTCAACATGGAGACGGGCAGGGTCGAATGCCATGAGGTCCTCTGCAGGCTCCAGACGGACAAGGGCATTCTGGCGGCGGGGGAGTTCATAGAGATCGCCGAGAAGCTGGCGGTGATAAGCAAGCTGGACCAAATAGTCATGGAAAAGGCCTTCCTGAAGGTGCGGGAAGAGGGTTATGACGGACTCCTGTTCGTCAATCTGTCGCCCAAGTCCCTGATCCTCAGGGAATTCATTCCGGGCGTGCTGAAGCTGGCCAAAAATTACGGCATGGACCACCGCAGGATAGTATTTGAGATCACAGAAAGGGACACGGTCAAGAACATCTCTCTTCTGGAGAAGTTCGTGCGGGACCTGAAGGCCGAGGGTTTTAATTTTGCGATAGACGACTTCGGCTCCGGTTTTTCATCATTCCAGTATATCAAGCGGTTCCCGATAGACTTTGTGAAGATCGAAGGGGAATTCATAAAGAACATGATCTCCGACGCAAGGGACATGGCGCTGGTGAAGGCAATGGTGGCGCTATGCAGGGAATTCGGCATCAAGACGGTCGCCGAATACGTTGAGGATGAAGATATCATGAGGGCCGTAAGACAGGCCGGAATAGTTTATGACCAGGGCTACTATGTGGGCAGACCCGCCAGGGATTTTTACAGCGGGCAGGACCGTTGAACGCATTATATGTTCGCTCATTGGGCCGTCCCTGCGTTCAGATAAAACGTATGAATACAGCAGCATGCAGTGCCTTGGGGAGCAAGGCACTGCATGCTGAATGACTTTCAAAATGGGAAAATTAGAGGCTAACCCAAATTTCAGGAGAGGGAGATATGTATTGGGAAAAGACTGAAACGTTCATGAGCGACAAGGCGCTAGGGGAGCTGATCAGACAGACGAGGAAATCATGCGGGCTTTCCCAGATGCAGCTTGCGGACAGGATCGGGATTTCATACCAGCAGGTGCAAAAATATGAAAGAGGTATAAACAGGCTCACCCTTTCCAGGATCGAGCAGATAGCCGAAGCATTGGGAATGCCTTCAAGTTTTTTTCTGGATGAGGAAGACCCTCGCAAGGGGGGCGAGCCGAATGCCTTACAGGCCATTTTTAATGAGGAGGCAAGGCTTCTTATGCTTTACAGGGGGCTCCGCAGCAAAAAACTGAAACGTGGTTTTCTGGGCATGATCGAGGACTTCGTGAAAATGTTGCCGCGGGAAAAGGACGAGCCCCAAGAGCAAATTTAAATGTGCGGGGAGGGACAGTAAATGGAGTTTTTTGAGGCAGAGAGGGCGATGCCAGATGCAAAAACGCATATGTGAGGGAATTATTGCAGATCATAAAACAATGGCCCAAAGACAAAAGGGCCGCAAATTTTTGAGCCGCCGGCTACAAAATCCGTATGCCGAATTTATTAAGCGTCATTATAAGGGCGCTTAAGGGCAGGCCCACCACGTTAAAAAAATCCCCCTCGATCTTTCTGACAAGGGCGGCTCCAAGCCCCTGTATGGCGTATGCCCCGGCCTTGCCAATGGGCTCGCCGGTCTTTACATAAGATTCTATCTCCTCTTTGTGAAGCCGTCTGAAATAGACCTTTGTCTCTGAGGAGCCGGATATCCGTTTCCCGCTTGAAGAGTCTATCACCGTGTAGCCCGTGACAACAAGATGCGCTCGTCCGCTTAAAGCCCTGAGCATCGCGCTGGCCTCCGCCTGATCTTGCGCCTTTCCCAGATACCGGCCGTTAATGCTTATAAAGGTGTCCGCCGCGATCACTAGCGCGTTTCCCCCTTTTTTCTTTTTCTTTTTCTTTTCTTTTTCTCTCGCCGCGACCGCCTCCGCTTTCTGCCTGGATAGAAGCCTGGCCAGCCTCCGGGGCGGCACGCATTCGCTCATCACCTCCTCAACCCCGCTTTCCTCTACTGTAAACTGAAGCCCCGTCAGGCCCAGTATATCCCTTCTTCTTTCCGATGCGGATGCAAGTATTATTTTTGTTTTTATATTTTTATTTTGATTGTTACGCATATCTGCCCGCCGCGCACCCCGACGCCCAGGCCCAGTGGAGGTTATAACCCCCAAGCTGCCCCGTTACGTCCATCACCTCTCCGGCAAAAAAAAGCCCCGGCACCTTCCCGCACTCCATGGTCCTTGAGGAAAGTTCCCTGGTGTCCACTCCGCCTGCCGTCACCTCCGCCGTCCTGTATCCCTCCGTACCGGCCGGCCGGAAGGTCCAGTTATGAAGGGCTTCCGCCGCGCTCTCAAGCTCCCGCTGCGAATGAAGGCGCAGCGGTTTTTTTGAGGACGAAGAAAGAAAGCTGCCGCACCACTTAAGGGCCATACGCCGGGGCAGGAAGCCTGAAAGATAGTTCTGCATCTCCACGGACCTGCCTCTGTCTTTCATGAACATCCCTTTAATATCGGCATCGGGCAGAAGGTCTATCGAGAGTTCTTCCCCGGGGGCCCAGTACAAAGAGGCCTGCAGGGCCGCAGGGCCGCTCAGACCCCTGTGGGTGAAAAGGATGTCCCCCGTGAAAGTTCTTTTGCTTTTATTTTTTCCCCCGCCGCAGGATATTTCTGCCTGCAGCGACAGGCCGCACAGGCCGCTGAACCTATGCGCTTCCTCCGGGGCGAATGTAAATGGAACAAGGGCCGGACGTAGCGGTGTGATCCTCAGCCCGAACCTGGACGCTATCCTGTAGCCCAGGTCCGTGGCCCCAAGCTCCGGATACGAGAGCCCTCCGGTTGCCACCACCAAAGATTCCGAATCGAAACAGACCTTTTTATTCGTGTCCACGTTGAACCGGGCTGCCTTTTTACCGAAGCCCTTTATGTTTATGCCGGTAATTACGGCCGCGCCGTTTTCTCTGCACTTGCCAAGCAGCAGCTCCAGCAGCGCCCTGGAACTGCCTTTCAGAAAGAGTTGGCCGTTTTCCTTTTGGGCAAACGGCACACCCCGGCTTTCAAGGAACCCGATGATATCGCCGGGAGTGAAACCAGCCAGCGCGGACCTGGTGAAATCGGGATTTTCCGAGAGGTAATTGTCCGCCCCCAGCTCAAGATTTGTGAAATTGGAGCGGCCCCCTCCGGAGGCAAGCACCTTTCTGCCCGGCTTCCCGTGCTCCAGCACGATAACGGACCGGCCGCGCCTGGCGGCCTCGATCGCGCACATCAGTCCCGCGGCGCCTGCCCCTATGACGATGACATCGCATTTCATCATATTTATATTAAAACAAAGGCGGTTATTTCTCCCGCGGGACAGCCGGCGTGTCGCAGACGGTCATTTTTGACGCAGTTACTGTTAGAGTGAAAGCGAATGAGCCTCGTCTGGCGGTATTTATCAAACTGGCCCGTATCCCTCTTTTATTTCAGTTGTAAAAAGATTTTTTCCTGATAGACTTTTTTTATTCAAAATCGGATCGTCAGGAGGTAGTCAAGAATGCCGGTACGCAAATCAGAAGCCATATGGGATGGAAACCTTAAAAACGGCAAAGGAATGATGAAGCTTGGAAGCGGCTTGTTCGAAGGCCCTTATTCGTTCTCGTCCCGCTTCGAGCAGGGACAGGGCACAAATCCTGAAGAGCTCATCGCCGCGGCGCACGCGGGCTGTTTTTCCATGGCCCTTTCCATGCTCCTTGAGCAGGCAGGGTTTAAGCCGGAGCACATCAGGACCACGGCGAATGTGCATGTCGAAAAAAGCGGAGACGGTTTCAAGATCACAAAGAGCGAGCTTGACTGCGAGGCGCAGGTGCCGGGCATTGATGAAAGCAAATTCCAGCAGCAGGCGGAGGCGGCCAAAAAGAACTGCCCCGTCTCCCAGGCCTTGGCCGGGGTGCAGATAACATTAAAAACGAGACTGGCCGCACTGAAGTCCTGATTGCTTTTCCTCCGGCCCTCACCTTTTCGGCCCTGTCTGAAAAGGTGAGGGCCGGAGGAAAAATGCCCCGTTCTTTGCAAAAAAAAGCCCGCTAGAGGTTGCCCGACAGCTGTATCAAAAGCTCGTGTCCGCCGTAGGAGCCTTTCCTGACGACCGAAAAGTTATAGTTATAGGCGATCTGCAGGCGTGTGTTAAAGAAAAAACCGGTCGTGATCCGCGTCCCAACGGAAGACATGACATCATTTTTTGTTACCGGTCCGCCTCCGGTGTTTTGGTTTCTCAGGCGGTCCAGCCAGCCGGCTGCGGCATCAAGGCCCAGATATGTGAAAAAGACGGGCTCAAAGCGGTACTCGCCAGTGAAAATGATGTAATGGTGCGGGAAGAACTCCCAGATAGACGCCCCTGGCAGAACCGGTATCCAGGTGGAACCGTATTCCTCTCCCAGCGGGTCCGGTCCGCCGCCCACGCGCGGCGCGGAAAACCGGTCCAGGTGATAGCCCACGCCCCCGTTCAAGGAGGCTATAAGCCGCTGGCGGCTGCTGCCGGTTGCCCATGGCACATCGCCTGCCTTTAGGAAATATCCGGCAAAAGAAAGATAATTCCGTCCGTGAGCGGCCTTCTCCGCGCCATCTGTTCCCCAGTCCCGCCAGTCCGTGCGGTGCCCGTAAACAAGGTCGGCGCCCGCGGCGTACCCATCGTGCGCAAGCTTAAGGATGTTCCGTTTTAATGCATCCAGGCGCACCTGCAAATGGGCGCGGAGTTCCAGGGTGTTTTCGGGCACCGAGAATGCTCCCGCCGTGTCCGGGCCCCTGTCAAAAAAAAGAAAGCCCGGCTCGAACATGAGGCCGGCGGCGAACATGTTGTCCTGATTGCCGGGGCGCACCTGGCGGCGGTAGCCCACGCCAAGCCCGGCGCGCGCATACCCCCAAAGGAGCTCTTCGGATTTGAGGGCGCGGCCGTCAACCAACTCAGCCCTGGCCAAGGGCAGGGTGAAGTTGTTGAAGGTCAGGACCGCCTCAAAGCCCCCAGGGGGAAGCGGTTTTTTCGAAGTTTCCACCGCCAGCCGCCGGGCCCAGAATATGTCGTCATAAACCCCGGAGACCTCAGCGCGCAGCAGGTGCGCGCTGTCCGGATGCCGCCAGAAGTAAAGGCTGCCCACGGGCAGGAGTTCGGAGTCCTGCGGGGGCGGCTCCGCCAGATCGATCCCCAGGTCCCAGGAGGAGATGGAGCGCGTGTTGAACGGGGCCACCGTCACCTCACGGCCAAAGACGTTTCCCCTGAACCCCTGCCCGAAAAGCGGCGTTTGATAGCGCCCGCCATCGGTTTGGAGTGTCTCATCGTTAACGCCCCGAGCGCCGCCTGCCCATGCGGTGTTAACGGCTATTGAAAATAATAACGCGAAGGCCAAAAGGCAAAACAATATCCGGCCCAATATCCGGCCAAACCTCTGACATCCGGGCGGGCTGTTTGAATTTTTCAGCAAGATCTTTTGGATGTCTTCATATTAATAAATCTTTGTTAATAAATTTTCCATTAATAAACCTTCGCCTCCTCAGGCGTCCTTGATGAAGGGGCCATGAATTCCGGCCCTTCGGGCGAGGGTATGTTCCTCTGGATGATATCGTCTATCGCTTTTTTTGCGTTTTCATCCAGGCTCCAACCCATGGTGCCTTCCACCAGTTCCAGTTGCCTGGGGTTTCGCACGCCCCAGAGGGCCACGTCTGCCCCCTGGTCCAGCACCCAGCGCACGGCCAGCTCCAGCACGCTTTTCTGATACCGCGTCCTGGCCAGCTGGGCAAGCTCATCCACCGCCTTCAGATACCGGCCGAAAAGCGGCTGCTGGAATTTGGGGTCTTTGTTCCTAAGGTCGTCGCCAACAAAAACGGCGTCCGGCCTCATCTTCCCTGAAAGCAGGCCGCGGCACAGGGCCCCGTAAGCGAGCACGGCGATCCCGTTTTTTTTGCAATAGGGGAGGACATCTTTTTCTATCCCGCGCTCGAATATGTTGTAAGGGGGCTGGCATGTGTGCAGCGGGGCCTCTTTCCGGAACCTCTCCATCTGCTCCACATTGAAATTGCTGACCCCGATGGCCCTTATCTTGCCCTGCTCAAGGAGGCTGTTCATCGCCCCAGCGGTTTCCTCCACCGGGACAAGCGGGTCTGGCCAGTGCACATGGTAGATGTCCACGTAATTGGTCTTGAGCCTCCGCAGCGAATCCGATAGCTCCTGAATGATCCTGCCGCTTGAGGCGTTGCGGAAGGTGCTGCCGTTCCTCCATTGGATGCCTGCCTTGGTGGATATATATACGTTCTCACGTCCTGCGGCCGCAATGGCCTTCCCCACGATCTCCTCCGAAAGGCCGAAACCGTAAACGGGGGCCGTGTCTACGATGTTTAAGCCTTTTTTCAGGCCGGCCTGGATGGCCGCTATCGACTCGCTCTCGTCAGAACCTCCCCACATCCATCCGCCTATTGCCCATGTGCCGATGCAAACGCGCGTGGCCTTTATGCCGGTGTCCCCAATAAGTGCGAATTCCATTTTTTATTTTCTCCTTCCATTCTTATTTGGCCCCCGCCTTATCTCCCCAAAGCTCTCTAAGGCGCTCGTCGCGTCCGCACTGGGCGCGGTAGGCGTCATAAAGGGCCGGGTTTTTTCTGTAATACTGCTGGTGATAATCTTCGGCGGGGTAAAACCTGCCCGCGGGAACGATGCCGGTGGCAACCGGCCCCCTGAGATTCCCCGTCTTTTGCAGCCGGTCCCTTGACTCCATAGCCAGACGGCGCTGCTGATCATCAAAATAAAAAACCGCCGTCCTGTACTGGTTCCCTACATCGCAGAACTGCCGGTCCGTGGTGGTAGGGTCTATGTTGCGCCAGAAGACGTCAAGGAGCTTTTCGTAATCCACCTGCCTTGGGTCGTAGACCACAAGGACCGCCTCTGCATGGCCGGTCTGCCCGGAGGCGACCTCCTCGTAAGTGGGGTTTTCCATGTGTCCCCCAGTGTAGCCAGGCGTGACGGAGAGCACGCCCTGGACCTGATCGAAAGCGTGCTCCATGCACCAGAAACACCCGCCGGCAAAGGCCGCCTTGCGGAGGACTCGATTCTCATTTTGACCGGAACTGCTCTCGTTCTGTCCGATTTCATTCCCGGACCTGTTTTCCGCTTCTGGCATATGGGTGGGCCTCCTTCCTGCAACGGCCCCCACGGGTTTTTGTTTTGTTTTTGTATTGTATTTTTATTATTATTTTTTCTTCCAGGCGGTGTGTGCGCCTAATCAAATTGCAACAGATAAGCGCCTTCATGTCAATGCTTGTGATATAATTTTGCTGTTTTTTGTTGTTCGCATGGGTCAAAAGCAAAACAAAAA
>JAKAGP010000238.1 GCA_021825785.1 Nitrospirota bacterium | reverse complement strand
CCCCACGAAACGAAGTGAAAAAAACAGGGAAACGCAAAACGGGGCGGATGGTATGAGCGCAGCGGGTGGCGCGGGCGCGTCACATAACGCAGCGGTAATCAGGAGATCAACGCGCGGTATTCACGGTTATGCTGGCAAAACAGGTGAGACGGCACTTTTAGAGCGGAGCGAATGCCATCCGCCCCATAAACAAAAATACCTGAAAAGAAAAAGAAAAAGCCAATTTTTTTATTCAACCCTTGCCTTTGCCTGGTCCATGAAGGCCTCAAGCTGTATCGTGGTGGTGGCAGACTCCGAGCCGTCATACGGCATGTTAATGGCGGGCACCCCGTAGTCCCTGCTTACACCCCTCATAAGAGCGGTGACTATGGTGCCGGGCATGCACCCGAAGGGCATAGCGTTTACAATACCGGCCACCCCCTTGCCGGCCAGGTCCACCGCCTTGCCGATGCTCAAAATGGTTTCCCCCTCGAAGGAGTCATGCACATACGGGGCCGCCTTTTCCATGATCTCCCGTGTTTCGGGCTCTTCAATGCTCTTGAGAGATCCCTTGAAATGTTTATTGAAGCGCTTCTCCACCCTTTTCTGGAAAAAACGCTGAATCGATATCTCAAAAAAGGCGGAATGGTTTTTCCTCAACCGGGCCTTGCGCAGTCCCATCAGGTTCACATAATAGATCCACTCCGCAACGGGGGCCAGCCAGACCTCGCCTCCCAGGGCTTCTATCTTCTTTACAAGGTCCTCGTTAGAAAACCGGTTCGAGCGGACGAATATCTCCCCAACGATGCCTATAAGGGGTTTTTGTTTTTCTTTTCCCCCATGCCCGTTCCTTATCCCTTCAAAATCTTTCTTCATCCGGATGAGCACATCTTCAAGCCCTCCAGGCTTCCCTTTTTTCCCTTTTCCAGTATCACGTTTGCCGTTTGCGGCCTTGCGTTTCCCCTTTATGACGTCGCTTATAAGCAATAGATAATGTTCATAAAGCTCCTGGGCCGCCCCCTCTCTTGCCTCGTAAGGACGGCTTTCATGCAGGCACTTGATAAGCAGCTCTATGGCAACTATGCCTTTCCAGGCGGTAAGCGCAAAATCCCTGCCCATAATGCCCAGGTCACGATAAAAACCGGCGTCCTGATTGGGTGCAAAGATGGGGACCTCCGGGAGACCGATGCTGTCCAGCACCTGTTTATGAAATACATTATACTGCCCGAACCGGCACGGACCGGTCCCCGATGGCATGAAGAAGGCCGACCCCTCCGGCCTGAAATCCGGGCTGTAGACTTTTTTCAGCATGTCCCCGGTAGTGACCATGTACGGGTAGCATTCCTTGCCGGAGACGAACTTTGCCCCAAGCTCCAATGTCCTGCCGTCCGGGGCCGGGAGAACCTCCGATTGCGCACCGCACCGCTCCAGGGCGGCGCTCAAGGCGAAGGCATGGTCCGACATACGGGGGATGTAAACCGTCTTGTTTTTATTGCCTTTGCCGTTTTTCGCGGATATGCGTGTTTTCGGGGCCTGCCCCTTTAGAAACACCTGCGGACGAACCTCTTCCACGGATCTTTCCCGTTTTTTATTTTTCCCCTCTTTCTTTTCCCACAGGAAACCCTCCACGCTGTCAAGATAGGCCTCCAGGCGCGTCACCGCTCCGGCATCTGCGCTGTGCTCATCTATCTCTATATGCAGATAGGGCTTTTGTTTTTGCTTTTGCGTTTTCCCCCCTTCGAACTCGCTCTTTAAATACTTCAAAACGAAGGAATCCGGTCCGCAGGAAAAATTTCCCAGGAATACGGGGAAAAGAAGCGGATTTTCCCTTATGTATCTTGCGGCCTTAAGTATTCTCTGCCCGCTCCTCCAATACACCTGGGGCCAGTCCTGGGAAATGCTTACCGCGTCGAGGGGCAGAAAATCCATAGGAATGGAGGCAACCCCAAGCGTGGCAAGCTTCTCCGGTATCTCCAGGTTCACGCCCCTGTCAAAGGCGTTGTAACTTCTGCCCATAATGACGACCGTCTTGTCCTTTAATCCTGAAAGCACCTCTTTCCCGCGTTGCAGGATGGCTTTTTCGAAGCCCTGCTGCGCCTCCTGCGCCCTTAAGACCGCCTTTTTGATGACGCCGGCCTTTATGCCAAAGCGCTTCCCTACGGTCTCCCTGAGGGATCTTAAAAGATATGCTCCACCCCTGCTTAGATCGACCGGGGGGCTGATCATTTTTTGCTTGAGCCCCGGCAGGGCCACGGAAGCAACATACGGTATCGTCTGGGTCTCGGGACATGCCTGGCCGTTGCAGAACTCTGAGCCGGGCGGGTTCAGGTTTATAAAACTGGGCAGAAATACGGCGTCCAGAGACCTCTTTTCCAGAAGGTATCTCACATGCCCGTGCGCCACCTTAACGGGAAAGCACCCATCAGACAGGACGCTCTCAAGCCCCAGGTTTATGACCTCGCGGTCCGTCCTGGGCGAGACCTCCACATTCAGGCCGCACTCCCACAGAAGAGTGCTCCAGAACGGAAGCTGGTCCTCGAAATAAAAGATGTACGGCAACCCAACCGATGGCCGTCCGGGTACAGGGGTGCGGGCCTCATGAGGCGCCCTGAGAAGAGCTTCCCTCAGCGCAAAAAGATCTTTTTGTTTTTCTTTCCCTTTCCCTTTTTCTTCACTGGCCGGCTGCTGGTTTTTCCGTCTTATGTCGTACTTTTCACACCGGCCGCCGTAATGGAGCATGCCGCTTTCGCCCTCTATCTTCACCCTGTTTATCTCGCATACGTTCGGGCAGCCCTTGCACTGGAAAGAGGTTATGCTGTATGGCCTTCCGGCAAGCTCAAAACCCTTGAACGCGCTCTTTGTTTTTTTGCCCGGAAAAGCCGCCTGTTCAGCCGCCTTTTTGGCGATAAGGGCCATTCCCATTGCGCCCGTGACATCGTGGTTCGGAGGGACGATGACCTCCCGTCCAAGATACTTTTCGAAGGCCGCGACCACCGCCTTGTTATATGCGACCCCCCCCTGAAAGAGTATCTTTTTGCCGATGGGTTTTGCGGCAACCACGCGATTTATATAGTTTTGCACGATGGAATAGGCAAGCCCGGCCAGAAGATCGTCCCTTTTAGCCCCCCTGCCCAGGTTTGCCATGAGAGAGTTTTCCATGAATACGGTGCACCGCTCCCCCAGCCTGAGAGGGTTTTGGGAATTGAAGGCGCATCCGGCGTACTCGTTTTTGACCGAAACATTCAGTTTTTCGGCCTGCTCCTCAATAAAGGAGCCGGTGCCTGCGGCGCAGGCCTTATTCATCTCGAAATCCACAATGACGCCGTCCCTCAGGCTTATGTATTTCGAGTCCTGCCCCCCTATCTCAAATATAGTGTCCACCTCCGGCTCTATAGAGGCGGCAGCGGTGGCCTGCGCCGTTATCTCGTTCTTAACGACATCGGCCCCCACGAAATCCGCGATCATGTATCTGCCGGAGCCGGTCGTCCCCACTCCGGCTATTTCAACATCGCTTCCCAGCTCGGCCGCGATGCCCAAAAACCCTTCTCTCACAGCTTCTATGGGCCTGCCGGCCGTCATCAGGTAACGCCTGGCCAGCAGCCGCCCCTGGCCGTCTATGACCGCCAGGTTCGTGCTTATGGAACCGATATCGATCCCCAGCCAGGCCCGTATTTTTTGAGTTTTTTGCGTGCTCTGACCGGCGCTTCTTTTCTCTGGATCCGCGACCGTTTGCCCACCCTCACCCCAGCCCTCTCCCCCCTTCGGTGGAATCGGGCGAGAGAGAGAGGAAAAATGCGAAGCGGAAGGCGATGAGTCAGGGCATTGATGTCTTTCCCTGAAGCTGTCCCCTGGGGTTATAAGCGGCTTATGGCCGCCCGCCTCTTTCTTTTCCGCTTCCAGGAAATCCGAAAGCCGCCTGAAAAAAACGGAAACAGCAACCGGCTCCGGGCCCTGGTTTTTCCTCTTTTCCTCCAGCGCTTTCAGCGCCGCCCCCCAGGCCCCCATGAGGCAAAAATCCTCCGGCACGAACAGGTCCTCTATCTGGAGCACCTCTTTAAAGGCCCGCACCATGGCCTGGTTTGCGGCCACACCCCCCTGAAAGGAAACCGGCCCTGTAAGCGTCCTTCCCCTCATTATCGAGCCCCTGAAGTTCCTGGCGACGGCAAAGCAGAGACCCGCCACTATATCCTC
>JAKAGP010000237.1 GCA_021825785.1 Nitrospirota bacterium | reverse complement strand
GAACGCATCAAACAATCCCGGCAAAATAATCAGCCTGCCTGGATGGCGAAAATTATCCGCGAACTAAGCCCTGGCCGCCAACCATATTTGGGCGAACGCCTGCGTGAACTGACAATGCCCACCTTACTCCTGGCTGGAAGCCTGGATGAAAAATATACGGCCGTTCATATTGATGGTTTTGCGCCGCTGATGGAAGAATGGCGGTCACGCTGCGATATGTTTGGGAAGGAAATTCTTGTCGGTTTCGTTACCGTATTCGGCTTCGCATGGCGGGGATGGAAAACCGTCGGAAAGATTCAGGCAGCTCCATATTGCCTTCGGTATTGTTAAGGCCACGGCGTAGTATTTCTTTGGTTGGGCGACACCTATTTCCCTCTCTAAGATGGCTAGTGAATTGCTGATTCGCGGGGCGGAGCTTAGGAATATCATGGAGGCACCGGTAGCGGTGTTAAAATCCTCGTACATATGCCCGGCAAAGACTATTTTCGCGTCGGGCGAGATTTCATTTATTCCGGTATTTGATGCGGCCCATAGATTACCGGTGAAAGGATCCTTTCTAATCACCCGCACCAGATTGCCAGTAAGCCCGTCTTTCTCTGAAATCCTGGCTTTTAGGGAGCCATTCTTAAGCGCCTGAACGACAATACCTTCGGCGGGATATTCACCATATTCACCATCAAAGCGCGTGCCCAACCAAAGCAAATCGTAAGCGATTTCTACTGCATTTATACTGGAGCAGGGCTTACATTGGTCTTTAATGACAACGCCGGCAAGCGAAAGCGTGTGCGGACTATTATCTCCTTCCGCACTGCAATTGGCGTCACGGGTGTTGAGTTTCCTGCCGTCGCTGGTTTCAAGACTGCTTTTGGGGGTTTTCTGTTTAAAGAGGTCGGAAAAAGTTTGTGGCGATACTTTACGGAATGAATAGCCGACACGCTCCATGATAAAACGGTTTCCGGTTTTATCGGCAAAGCCCACGGCGGTGGTGGAAAAACTTATCTGGGTAATTGCGGGTAAGGTATCCCATGACTCTGCTTCCCGCCCGGCAAAACAAGATGGCGCAGGAAATAACATAGTGAAAGCCACTAATAACGCGGATAAACTTGTCCTGGGGTATTTTATATGGGGCACAAACCCTCTATTATCAATTATACAGCTGACAAGATACAAGGATGGGCATGTCTCCACAAGGAAAAAGTGTCTCTATACCTTTAATATCAAAATTCTCAATTCCAAAAGCATCTGTTTTTAATGTCCGTTCCGAACAGCCGTTAGGATTACTTCTCTTTATAATTTCCCCTTTATGATGTAGAAACAGGAAAAGATCTCCGTCTGCTATGGATTCCGGATGTGTGTTTTTAGAATTCCATAAGCCATGTTTTGTCCAGATCTCAACTACTTTATAATCTTCTTTGCTGGATTTTGACAGGATTGCGATTAGAAGTTCTTTAGTTTTATCGTGCCCCATTAATACAGCGTCAATTGCGCCATCCCCGTTAAAATCGCCAAAAACCGCAGATGGTGCTTGGTATGGTTTATAAGGATAATCTGTAATTAATTTGGGGTTAAATTTTGCACTCCTCCAGATTTTAAAATCCGGATTATATGCTTGCAATGCTTTCGTCATTGAAGTAGAGAGATTGATTTTATAATCAATCTCCACTTCCGATGGCGTGGCTCCTGATATCTGAATTGATTCAGGTAAATTAGTGTTTTGCGCAAGAAGCGGGAGACAAGACCAAGCGCAAAGGAAAAAGACTAATAGAATATTATCTATTCCCCTTTTCACTTTTCTTGTTCTTCTAAAAATTTAGCGCACCCGGATAAATCCGGGACTATATCCGCTGGATTATCAACTTCGGTGTCAAATTTTGGGAATCTTAAGTGAAAGTGCGGGGCGGTAGACTTAACCCAATCCTTCATGGTGAATGGATCTATCAATTCCCCGTTTTTACCTTCAAGCATAACTTGAACTTTGCCTTTACAGGCAATTTCAATAAGACGTTTTTGTTGATTGTCGGGCATTAATATTGGATTACCTTGTGAATCCCATATTTGTCTACGCACGTCCGCCTGTCGGCCGTATTTATGTTCTTTGTGATCAGATTTCCAGTTTGCATCGACATCAAACAATCCCCCCCATCTTAAACTCATATCATTGATGGCTAAGTTAGGAAATAAGGGTGCGTTTGAAAATTCAAAATAATAATTCCATGCAATTTGTTTCAAAAGATCTATTGTCTGCGGTTGCCCAAAATGGTTAATCTGATGATAGGTCGAATATGGAGGATTGTTTACCAAATTGTAATAAACCACACCGCCGTGCATACTATCTTCACTGGCTGGCGGCAAGACCATAAGGCCATCGATCATTATATCTACAATATCGGAATAAGTTCCTGAGCAGCCGGCCACATACTGGATGCCTTCATCACTCCTAGTTGAGAATGCGGGAGTTTTTAAATACCAATAAGTAGGAGTATTATAAGGATTGTCTATACATTCACCACTGGCCAGCGGAAGACTATTTCCAGAATAAGTGTAGGGAGGGATATTGCTCGAATGATTGTGGCCTGCGAAATTGGGACTAAATTTATAAGTTTCGCATACCCTGTAATATCCTTGACCTGAACTAGTGCAGCTCCCACGCCAGTAGATATTCTGCGCAGGCTTAAACTTATAATACGCCTTCTTGGTTGTTGGATCAATCGTGGGCGTAACTTTAATCTTTTCGCCAGATTCCGTTACTATTCCCATTTCAAAAGAGGAAATATTCACAGAGGTTCCTTGCTGTGTAGTGGGGGAAACGAGAGGGGCAGATTGTGCCGTTGTTTCAGCCAGTTGGTCTGTAAAAGTTTTTGCCGCCTTGTTTTTGCCGTCGAAATCTATTTCTGGAGCGGCACTAAATGCAGGTGCGATGAGCCCGAGCATTAAAACTGCCTGAAGTATTGGTTTCATATTTCCCCCTTAACCTGTGGAACGACTACAAAAGTATTAGAGCAAAATGTTGTTTGCCTTTCAAGTAGTATCGGAGCTCAGCGCCGCTTGGCTTTCAGAAGGCCCTTGGCCGGGTTGAAGTCCACATCCAGCCGGGCCGTGGTTCATATCCTTTACTTAAGGTTTTTAAGGGCCGTCTCCTGGAGGCTTTTGATTATTTCGCCTGCGGCCCTTTCGGCAGTCACTTTTAACCGCAATTCTTTCAGGTCCCGTTCCGCGGCCGGATACTTTTTTATAGCTTTTTTATCTATGGTTGAAAAAGCCGTCTTTGACCAGATGACCGCTCCATCCTCAACGCTTACCAGTTCGCTTTCAAGTATGACAGGCGCGAAAATGTGGTTAAAGATATAGATACCACCGCCCCACACCAGCGCCTCTTGCGCGAATTCTTCGGCGGCGATAAAAACGGCCAGGGATTTGTTGTGAAGCAACTTGTACGCCACCACCCCCTGGACCGCCCCCTCGACCAGCCCGGTGCCCAGAAGCAGCATCTGCCATTTCTTTTTTATCGCGCCGTAACCTGATAGGCGGGTTTTAAATACAAGCCCGGCGTTTAAAGCCCCGGCGAGATCCTTTAACTGGCCGGTTGAAAGTTCAGGCCCCTTGATGCCCAGCACATCCATGACCAGCCGGATTCTTTCCAGCGGCACGGCCTCAAAAAAGTAACTATTATTCAGGCCGGTTTCAAGGTTTCTTGTGATTTGTTCTGTTACGCCGGAGATCTCGGCCTTAATCTCTTTTTCCTGTATTTCCGCGGCTGGTGGCGAGCCTTTGACGGATTTGATGGTTTTGACTTTATTTATCCTTACCGTGCATTCCACTGGAAGTATTATTATCTTTAATCTCCGCGGCGGCTCAAAAAATACATTATGCTTACTCCATGAAGAGCAGCCGCCGAAAACTAAAAGCATAAAAAATAGGCCGCAGATCTTGAAATATAATCGGGGCATAAAATCTTCGTCTCCCCGGCCTTCTTACAGAAGAGCGGCCGTCATTCGTGTTTCCGGCGAGATACGCGGCGCGCCGACTTCCTAATGGCACTGTGAGTTTTCAAAAGACCCTTGGCCGGGTTGAAGTCCACGTCCAGCCGGGGCGGTATCCAGATCAGCTGCCCGGTCTTGGGGTGCCGGACATGGCGCCCTGGGCGTGTCTTCTTGGTGAAGGAACCGAAGTC
>JAKAGP010000236.1 GCA_021825785.1 Nitrospirota bacterium | reverse complement strand
GGAAGACCAGAAAAAAAGCCGGTAAGGTTCTCGAACAACCCTTTTTATGATGCATTCAGGAAAAAGGACTAAAAAAACAGAAAAAACAAAAAAACTTGCAATGTGCCCCGTAATGTGCAATGCTCCTTAAATACTGAGTTGAAGACCTTAAAGGATGCGATGGGCATAAAAATGAAAAAAACAAAAAAAAGAGTGCTGCTGGTTGATGATGAGCCTGCTATCATCAGCAGCCTTTCCGACCTTCTGGAACTTTGGGGGTATGAGCTTTGCAATCCGGTCACTTCCGGAGAAGAGGCCGTTTTGACAACTAACACGGAGAAACCGGACCTTGTTCTGATGGATATCCAGCTGAAAGGCAGCATGAACGGGATCGAATCTGCCAGGGAAATAAAAAAGCAGAACAACGCCTCCATAATTTTCATGACGGGTTATATAAATGAAAAATTAAAAAAAGAGGCTGAGATCCTCCGGCCCGCCGCATATCTGACAAAGCCCTTTGAATTGGACGAATTGAAATCTGCCCTGGAGTCGGCCAGCCAGGCAAAATAGTCCTTTTTTTATTTTTTTGAATTTTTAATTTTTAAAGCCGCTGATTCCGCTTTCATACCTGATAACTTTTACACTGATAAATTGCACTGCCGCATGAAATAACGAACGAGCCGCCTTCCCTGAACCTGCCTTTTCCTCATTTAAAGTATTATGCCGGTCAAAAATCTAAATCAATAATAATAAATAAAACTAAATTTATAAATTGACAGATTACTTTATTCATGAAAAGATTACGCGTATAGAGGATTGCCGGAAGGTTTTTTAAAAGACTAAAACACCCCGCTTCAATTCCAGCGGCTGTACCAAGGATACCATGGGAGTTTTTTGCGATGTATAACCCGATGAACAATAAGGGCACGTACCAATTCAGACCGGTTTCATTTCCATAAATGGATCTGAAATCCCTCAAAGGAGAGAAAATCATGAAACCAGGAAAGTCCAGAGTTATAGATCTTATGTCCCTGATAATAGGGGCCGGGCTCCTTTTGGCCAGTTGCGGTGGAGGGGGCGGCAGCTCTCCGGCAGCCGGCGCGGCAAACCCTTCAGGGGGAAGCTCCAGCGGCGCATCGCAGACAGCGGCAGTGGGGCTATTCATGACGGATGACGCATCCGGTTTTGGGCAGGTGTCGGCGATAATCAACTCGGTGACCCTCCTGAATTCCGGAAGCGGGCAATCGTGCACAGTCCTTTCAAGCCCGGTCCACATCGACCTTGCAAACCTGTCTGATGTCATGGAGCTTGTAAAAACGTCAAATTGCCCGGCTGGTTCTTTTGACACTGTCAGGATCGCCTTCAGCAATGCGGCCGGACTCACAGATTCAGGCGGGACAAGCAGTACCTGTGCATTTACGTCCTTCAGCTCCGGCCAGCCTTCTCCGGACACAATGTCCTGCAGCGGAAATAACTGCACCATGGATCTAAATACCCAGGCAAACATCCTTGCCAGCCAGAACAACCGCGTTGGAGTGGATTTCGACCTCAAGGACTTCACTGTTACCGGGTTCGGCACCAGGGTCTGTTCCGTGACGGTGCGGGTAAACCCGCTCAGCGGACCGCAGATGGACGCGATGGGGTTTCACCCTGGCATAACCGGGATGATCGCAGGCGCCACAGGCAGCACTGTAACCATAAACACCGGCGCGAGGTCCTTCATTATAAACGCCTCTTCTATGGGACAATCGGATTTCCAGGGATTCATGCAGACGGCCCAAACAAAGGGCTTCCCCGCCATTGCCGATTGCACGAACTTCGACTTTAATGCCGGCACATGCCAGGCCGGCAAGGTATTGGCAGTGGCCACCGGCATGGTTTCCAATCTGGACACATCCAATCATACTTTCGTGCTTACGCTCAATGACGGGACTCACCTGGATGTGGGTTTCCCTAACGCCAACGTAAAAGGCATGCCGGAAGACGGCCAGCTTGCCGTTGTTGATCTCATGGATATGAATACTTCCTCCGGCACGCCAAGTGATGCCTCCCAGATCGACAACGTCCCGTCCGGAATGGGCTCAAAGGGACTGCCCGGTTTCAATTCACCGATGGCGAGTGGAGGCTCGGGGTCTTCCGGCAGCGGCGGCTCAAGCATGCCCAGTAGTGGCGGTACCGGGTTACCCGGCGGCGGCAGCTCGGGGCCTTCAAGCGGCGGCTCAGGGTCTTCCGGCAGCGGCAGGATGTAAAAAAAACGGGGCCTGCATCCGTTTTGCCGGTGGCAGGCCCCGTTTTTTTAAAGGCAGCAGGTGCTTAGCCTGCTTTATCCGGCCTGTTTTCCCATCATCTCTTTTAATACCCCGCCAAGCCTCTTTATCCCCGTCCTGATGGTTTCTTCATCAACGCAGGAGTAGTTAAGCCGGAAAGTGTTCACGCCATGCCTGTTCACATAAAAAGGGTCTCCGGGCACAAAGGCCACCTTGCGTGCTACCGCCCGTTTGAAGACGTCCATTGCCGGCAGGCCTTCAGGCAGGGTTATCCAGAGGAACATTCCGCCTTCCGGCCTGGTAAACCGCGCCTCTATGGGAAAGTGCTCCTCGATGGCCTCTATCATGACATCCCTCTGTTTGCCGTATGAGGCCTTGATCTTCTCAATGTGCCTGTCGATATCGTTGTCCTCAAGGTATTTCAGGATCACCCTCTGGCCAAAGTAGTTCGTATGGAGGTCCGATGCCTGTTTTGCTATAACCAGCTTTTCCATGATCTCGTCCCCGGCAACAAGCCATCCGATGCGGAAGGAAGGGGCCACTATCTTGGAGAATGAGCCCAGAAGCACGGTATTTTCCGGAATGAACCAGTAGAAGGAGGATTTGCCTGAGCCGCGGAACCGCAGTTCCCCGTAGGGATCGTCCTCGATAAGAAGGGTGTCTCTTTTTCCGAAGAGGGCGGAAACGCTCCTCCTGTTTTCCTCGGAGTAGCTTATTCCGGAGGGGTTCTGGAAATCAGGCACCGCATAAAACAATTTCACCGGATGCTCACGAAGCGCCTGCTCCAGCCGCACCGTGTCTATGCCGTCCGTATCCACCGGAACTGGATGGAAGCGGGTTTTATAGACGGAAAAAGCCTGTATGGCCCCAAGGTATCCGGGCTCCTCCATTACGACATGGTCTCCCTCGTTAAGAAACGTCTTGCCGAGCAGGTCGAGCCCCTGCTGCGATCCGGATGTGATCAGTATGTTGTCCGGATGAACATCTATCCCCTTTTGGGTCTTGTATCTTCCTGCGATCCATTCCCGCAGCCCTGGATAACCCTCCGAAACGCTGTACTGCAATATGTCCTTGCCGCATTCGGCAAAGAGACGGCTGGCAGCATCATTCAACTCCTTAACCGGGAAAAGGTCACGGTTCGGCATACCCCCGGCAAAGGAGATGATGGATTCATCCACCGTCAGCTTAAGGATGTCCCGGATGAACGACCTAGGAACGTCCGATATCCTGTCTGAAAAAATGTTGCCCATGCCTGCCTTCCTGAATTACGGTGTTTTATTTTACCGTAAAAAATGAAAAATGAGCCATAAGACTTTCTCATTCAAAGGACAGTTTTCCGCCATTTCCCCGATGATCAAACCGGAAGAAATTGACATTTCAAGTCAATTTCTTGGCGTTTTTTGTCTCACTTGGGAATCAGCAATTGTAATTTTCAAATAAAATCACGCTTTTATTCTGGCATAAATTATGCGTGGAAAGGGATAGGAGAAGCCGCCTTGAGGAGGTACAGCCAGATGAAAGACAAGGAATCAGAGCGTCTTTGGGATGATTTCAGACAGTCGGACGTCAAAAAAACCGGGTGCAGACTCTGTGAAAACCAAGGGTGTCCCGAATTCCTCGAAATGGAGGACTGCATTACCAGCAAACTTGACATAGAGCGTATCAACTATTGCCCTCGCTGCGGACGCAAGCTGAAAAATTGATGCACGCCACGGATGACGCCTGTACATTTGGCCTTAAAGCCTGCTCCGGGATTCTTTTGTCCAGGGTCCTTTTGTTCCGGGTTCCGGGGGGGGCGCCGGCAGGTAAAGGATGAGGGATGCGGACATGAAAAAGGCCTTCAAGACGGAGCGGGGAAAGTTCGTCACCTACGCCCGTCCGGGCAGCTTCAAGCCAACCATCTATTCGGGCGTCCCGTTGCCCGGGCAGCAGATAATAAACCTCAT
>JAKAGP010000235.1 GCA_021825785.1 Nitrospirota bacterium | reverse complement strand
CCCTCAACGGGGGAGGGAGCTATAGGGAAACCCCGCAGCAGAGACTGCGGGGTATGAAAATTTAATACATGAAGGAAGCAATGTTTTATGAGGGGATCGAGGACGGCAAGGTCCGCTGCTTTCTCTGCGCGCACCGCTGCGTAATAGGGGAGGGCAAGAGGGGCATCTGCGCGGTAAGGGAAAACAGGGGCGGCAAGCTCTACACGCTCGTTTACGGGAAGCTGGCCGCCATGAATGTGGACCCTATTGAGAAAAAGCCCCTTTTTCATTTCCTTCCCGGTTCGCGTTCCTTTTCCATCGCCACCGTGGGATGCAATTTCAGGTGCGAGCATTGTCAGAATTATGAGATATCCCAGTTTCCTCGGGAGAGGCCGGATGTGGAAATCCCGGGCAGGCAGGCGACGCCGGAAGACGTGGTTTCAGCCGCGGCAGCGCAGGGCTGCCGGAGTATTTCCTACACCTACACGGAGCCGACCATTTTCCTGGAGTTCGCCCTTGACTGCGCCCGCCTCGCGCGGGAGCGCGGCATCAAAAACGTCTTTGTCAGCAACGGCTTCATGACCCCCGAAAGCGCTGCCGCCGCCGCTGCCTTTCTGGACGCCAACAACATAGACCTGAAAGGCGACGAGCGTTTTTACCGGGACATCTGCCACGCCAGGGCGGCCCCGGTCAGGGAGACGATAAGACTCATGAAGGAAAAAGGGGTATGGGTGGAGGTTACCACGCTCATAATCCCCGGTCTGAACGATTCCGCTCGCATCCTGGGGGACATCGCGAGCTTCCTTGTGTCGGTCGACCCCTCCATGCCGTGGCACGTCTCGCAGTTCTATCCGGCCTACAGGCTGCTGGACAGGCCGCCAACACCTGTCGCCACCTTGAGGAAAGCCGTGGAAATAGGTTTTAGAAGCGGGCTGAAACACGTTTACATGGGCAATGTCCCCGAGGAGGCCGGAGAGGACACTTATTGCCCCTCCTGTGGGGCCATGCTCATCTCCAGGACGGGATATTTTATACGAAGCATGAGGCTCACGGGAAACGGCGAATGTCCGGAATGCTCTTATGTCCTGGGAGGCGTCTGGAGTTGAGGAGGCGGAAGGGGCTGTGTATTGCAACAAGGTGGCTGTGGCAGCGGGCCGGATTCGAAAAAAGCGCTGTGTGACCGTGGTCACAGGCTGTATTTTGATATTAACGTATATTAATGTATACTAAGAAGACGAGTCTTTAAGGGGAGAAAGATGTTCAAAAGCGAAAAGGCGATTGGCGAGCTTATCAGGCAGATGAGGAAGTCTTCCGGGATGTCCCAGATGCAGCTTGCGGACAAGATCGGAGTGTCCTATCAGCAGGTGCAGAAATATGAAAAGGGGATAAACAAACTTAGCCTCTCGAGGCTGAAGCAGATATCAGGGGCCCTCGGCGTGCCCGTAAGCATGTTCCTGGAGGAAGAAGAGCCTCTCAGGGTCGGGGAGTCGAAGGCAATGCACGCGGGGCTTTTGAACGAGGAGGCCAAACTGCTGATGCTCTTCAGGAGGCTCCACAGCAAAAAGCTCAAACACGGGTTCATCGAGATGCTCGAAGACGTCGTAAGAATTTCCGACGGTAAAAAGGTCTAAAACTCCAGGGTCATCAGAACTGCGTCCTCAAAAGGATCCGTATAGTAGAATTTCCTCCTGCCCACTTCTCGGAAACCCAGCCGTTCATAGAGGTGCCTGGCGCCAAGGTTTGAGGCCCTCACTTCAAGGTAGACTACCCTGCACTGTTTCTGCCTGAGCATATCCACGACCAGTTCCAGGAGGTGAGTGCCTATTTTTTTCCGTACATGTCCGGGGTGGACGGTCACGTTGAGTATGTGCCCCTCGTTAAAACGGTAATTGGCTATTATGTAACCCGCCACCGCGCCGCCCAGCATGGCGACAAGGGCGATTGAATAGGGGTTATAAATCTCGTTTTTGAAGGAAAGGGCGGACCATGGGGTGCTGTAGGATTTCTTTTCAATGGCGAGCACCTCGTCAAGGTGGCGGCTGCCCATCTGCTCTATAACTAGCTCTTCAACTGCCATTTCAGTTCCGCCTCGGACTTTCTCAAGTAGAAAGGCGCAAGCACTGAGGGGTCGGCAAACCGGTTTTCCATCGCCATCCTGGCGCCCAGAAAGGCCACGCAGGCCGCGCTGGGCGACATGGCATCCGGCGGCGCGAAAAGGGCCTTTTCCCCCAGGCCGGCTGAAAATTGCTCCCGGTAAATGCGGGCTCCTTCTCCCATTAAAATGATTTTATCACGTCCCGGCCCGCAAAGTTCCGCCGCGGTCCGGATCCACCTTTCGGGCGAAAGGACGGCTTCGGGCGCCAGCCGGCGAAATCCATCGTCCCTCCAGATGAAAATCCCCCCGTAAAGCTCGCCCTTCCTCGCATCCAGCAGCGGGCAGACAGGCGCCGCGCTGAAAGGAAGGCGCCATGCGAACGCCTCCAGTGTCGGCACGGCGACCACCTTTTTACCGGGAAAGGCATAGGCAATCCCCTTGACGATGCCAAGCCCCACGCGAAGACCCGTGAAGGAACCGGGGCCCGAGGATATGGCCAGGAGGTCTATCTGCCCGATATCAAGCCCGGCCTGTTCCAGCAGGTATTGGAGCGCCGGCAGAAGCCTCTCCGAGTGGGTGGTCCTCACGTTCAACCTGAGTTCGGCCAGTAAAGTCCCCTCCGGGTCGACGATTGCCACCCCGCCTTGCATAGTTGCGGTCTCCACGCCCAGTATTATCATGCCGCCTGTCCTTTCAGTTTTCTGCCGATGAGAAGCCCCGCCCCCATGCACAGGACCGATGCCCCCGCCAGCGCATCGGGCGAGCCGAAGAGGTCGGCCGCCCCGCCCATAAGGAGGTTGCCGAAGGGCGCCAGCCCGAGGAACACGAGGGTGTATACGCTCATAACCCTGCCTCTCAGGACGTCCGAGGTCTTCAGTTGTATGGAGCTGTTGGCAAGGGCCAGAAAGCTTATAAGCCCCCAGCCGGCTATGACCAGGCATAAGGATGAAAGATAAAAATTCTTCGATAGAGCGAAAAAAAAGAGCGACGCCGGAAACACCATGGAGCTTGCCCGCATGAGAGATGTCCTCGGCCCCGGCACGCTCCTCATCGCAAGCCCTACGGCCCCCACAAGCGCACCTGCGCCCGCGGAGCCCATGAGAATGCCAAACCCCCTGGGCCCGGAACCAAGCACTTTCGCCGCAAATACCGGCAAAAGCGTTATAAAAGGTATGGCGAAAAGGCTGAATAATCCCACCATCGACAGCGTTGCCCGTATGGCCGGCTCCCCCCCCACAAACCTCATACCCTCGGAAATCTGCCGGGCCAGGCCCGTTTTCTGGTCCTGCGCGGCGGCCTTTCGTCCGGCATGGATCTTATAAAGGGCCAGTACAACCGCCAGGAAACTAAGGGCGTTCAGGTAAAAGCAGGCGGGCAGCCCCAACCATGCTATGGTAAGGCCGGCAATCACGGGCCCGGATACCCGGGCCCCGTTAAACGCGACGGAATTCAGGGCCACCGCGCTCTGAAGGGTGTCCCTCCCGACCAGCTCCGCATAGAAAGACTGTCTTGCGGGCACGTCGAAGGCGTTTATCATTCCAAACAGGAAGACGAACAGGATGACCTCCCAGACCCTGATCATCCCAAGCTGTGTCAGGACCCCTATCGCCATGGCGGGCAACGTTGAGAGTGCCTGCGTGAGCATAAGGAGGTTTCTTTTCCTGAACCTGTCGGCGACGGCGCCGCCCAGAAGAGAAAAGAGCATTATGGGGAGGGCCGCCGTGGCGGAGACGATACCCAGGTAGAGGGGAGACTTCGTAAGGGAATAGACGAGCCATCCCTGGGCCGTGGACTGCATCCAGGTGCCGGAGAATGATATCGCCTGCCCTATCCAGAGCAGCCTGAAGTCCCTGTTGCGGAGTGCCGGGAAGTATCCTGCGTCACCAGTCTGGGCGATGTATGCCATAAAATCAATTTTAACCGAAACCGGCCCCCTTCGCCCACTTTTTATGGATTTCCGGGACGGGCGATTTGAAGTAAAATAACCCGTATGGGTCTGGGGAGGATCGTCTTGCGGGTCAGCGGCACCGTGCAGGGGGTGGGTTTCAGACCCTACGTTTTCAGGCTTGCGAGGGACATGGGGCTCACGGGATGGAGCCAAAACACCACGGCCGGCGTAGTCATA
>JAKAGP010000234.1 GCA_021825785.1 Nitrospirota bacterium | reverse complement strand
TCTCCTTCCTGGCCTTTACGGTCCCTGAGACGGCCACTCCGCTCTCCCTGGCGTCATCCGCCGCTTTTGTGGCAATGCTTCCGGTCTGCTGCGCGTTTTCAGCGTTCTGCATGATGGTGGAGGCCATCTCGTCCATCGAGGAAGAGGCCTCCTCGGCAGCCGCCGCCTGCTCAGTTGCCCCCTGAGAGAGCTGCTCTGCGCCAGAGCTTACCTGCTGGCTTCCGGCCGCGATGTTTTCCGCGGCAGACTTCACCTCGGAGACAACATCCTTCAGTGCTTCAACCGTCCGGTTTACAGCCTCGATCAGCTGACCGATCTCGTCATCCCGTTCAGTATTCAGGTTTAGAGTAAGGTCTCCATTACTCAACCTGTCCAGACTCTCCACTAACGTACGGACCTGTTTTTCCAGGTACTCCTTCTGCGCCTCCGCCTCAGTTTGAAGACTTTTTATCTCGGTTATATCTATTATGACTTCCATTCCCCCGTAAGGTTGGCCTTGTTCATCCAACAGAGGAGAGCATGCCGCCTTGACTGGGATCTTTGCGCCGTCTCTGCTTTCGGCAACGGTTTCACCGTGGATGATTTCCCCCGTACGCATGCAGTTTTTAAGTGTGCAGTTCGAGGTGCCACATAGAGGAGTCCTGCACAGCTGCCCGCAAGTCATCTTGCCGACCACCTCATCGCGGCTGTATCCCAGGGCGCGCAGGGCGGCATCGTTTACAGAGGTTATCTTCAGGTGCTTGTCAACGGTGAACATCGGGGCGGCAACAGAGGTAAGGATATTATCCAGTTCCCATTTGGCGCGGACGACATCGGTCTGGTCGATAATGACCTCACTGCCGCCGTAAGCCACACCTTTCTCGTCGAGCAAGGGAGAGCATGCCGCCTTGATGGGAATCCTTCTTCCGTCTCTGCTTTCAGCAACCGTTTCACCGTAAATGATTTTTCCGGTACGCATGCAGTTTTTAAGCGTGCAGTTCGAGGTACCGCAAAGAGGAGTCCTGGACAGTTGCCCGCAAGTCATCTTGCCAGCCACCTCATCGCGTGTGTATCCCATGACTTTGAGAGCTGCATCATTTATGTATGTGATAACCAGATTTGTATCCACAGTGTACATAGGGGCCGCAACTGAGGCAACTACCGCTTCGCACCGGCTGCTTCGGGCGCTGGCCTCTGCCACTTCTGCCTCAAGGTCTGCAATCTTTGCGCGCAATTTGGCATTTTCATCGAGCATTTCCTTTTTTAGGAATTCAAACATTTCTATGCCTTGTCCTTTCTTTCCCGCGATTCGGGCTTTCATAAACCTTGCTACCGGCCGGAATTGTTTACACCGGCGCTTTTGCATCACCCGGAAACATGGTTATCCTGCCATGGCTGAAAGCGAAGGCAACCGGATGCCCTCACTCTTTGGGTTCTTCATGCTTCTTTTCCCCTCTGTTTGCCTCAGGATTTCACAGTTTCCTTGCTGTCGCCGTTTGTGGGTGATCCCATGCCTGCACTGATGTCTGAAAGCTCTTCCTCGGAGAACACCCTGTCTACGTCCAGAATGATCAGGAACTTATCATCCCTCTTACCCATCCCTTTTATGAAATCCACCTTCAAACCCGTGCCTATCCTGGGAGCGGGCTCTATGTCCCCTGGCCCAAGCTCGATGACTTCCTGTACCGAATCGGCCAGGGCGCCCAGAAGGACGCTTTCGTCCCCCGCCTTTATCTCCACTATTATTATGCAGGTGTTGATGGTCCTCTCAGTTTTTGGCATGCCGAATTTCAGACGCATGTCCACGACCGGCACAACGCTTCCCCTCAGGTTTATGACACCCCGCATGAAATCCGGGGTGCGGGGCACCCTCGTAATTGACGTATAATCGAGGACTTCGCGCACCTGCGCGATGTCCAGGGCGAAGACCTCATCACCAAGCCTGAACGTTAAATATTGCGATATATGCATAATGCCCGGCACGCTCATTTTTCCCTCCGGTGACATTTTTTAATTTTTACAGGGCCCCGGTATTGCTTGAACTGCCCCGATATTTTTCGAATCGCATTAGTACTGTTCAAACTGATCATCATCGGCGTCTCCATGCCCGTTTCCTGCGCCGCTCCCGCTACCAAGATCCAGCACAACCCCCGCAGGCTTCAGAGCGCCATGGGCCGAATGGCCGCCGGTGACGCCGTGGCCGTTGCCGTCATGGACCGCCCTTTTTGCAATATGCGCTACTCTTGCCCTCTTGTGGACCCCGTGTCCGCCTGCGGATGGCGCGTAGTCCGAGCCCACCTTGAAGAAGGCAATCGTGTTTTGCAGGTGCTCCGCCTGGGAAGAAAGCTCCTCGGCGGTGGAGGCCATTTCCTCCGATGCCCCCGCGTTTTGCTGGATTACCTGGTCCAGCTGCTGGATGGCCTGGTTTACCTGCTGGGCGCCCGTGTTCTGCTCCTTGCTGGCCGCGCTTATCTCCAGCACCAGCTCAGCCGTCTTCTGTATGTCCGGAACCAGCTTGGCAAGCATCTGGCCCGCCTTCTCCGCAACCTCCACACTGCCCTTTGAAAGCGCGCTTATCTCGGCCGCCGCCGTCTGGCTCCTTTCGGCAAGCTTCCTCACCTCAGAGGCCACCACCGCAAACCCCTTGCCGTGCTCCCCGGCCCTCGCCGCCTCGATGGCGGCGTTCAGCGCCAGCAGGTTCGTCTGCCTGGCTATCTCCTCTATTATGGATATCTTCTCCGATATCTCCTTCATGGCCTTCACCGTTCCGGAAACGGCCGCACCGCTCTCCCTGGCGTCGCCCGCGGCCTTTGTGGCAATGCTTCCGGTCTGCTGCGCGTTTTCCGCGTTCTGCATGATAGTAGAGGCCATCTCGTCCATCGAGGAAGACGCCTCCTCCGCAGCCGCCGCCTGCTCCGTGGCCCCCTGGGAGAGCTGCTGCGAGCCGCTCGAAAGCTGCTGGCTTCCGGCCGCAACGTTTTCCGCCGCGGATCTCACCTCGGACACCGTCGCTTTCAGCTTATCGAGCATTCTCTTCATTGCCGTAAGCAACTGCCCCGTTTCGTCGGAGCTCTTTACTTTTATATCAATATCCAGGTTGCCTTGCGCCATGGTGTTGGACACCTCCAGTGCCTCGTTAAGCGCTGCGGTAATGCCACGGATGAATATGGCTGAGACCACAAAAGCCAGCACCACGCCGATGGCAATAATAAGGAGCGAGCTCAAAAGGACCGACCGGTACCTGCTTTCAGCGCCTGTCATCATCTCCGTAAGCGTGCTTTCTTCCTGTTTCTGCAGCGACTCCGCGATGGAATCGATGTAATCCGTAGGCGCACGGTCCATGCCGTTTACCATGTCGTCCACCTTATGGGCGCTCTGCATGCCGCCGGAGCCGTAATGGCTGATGGCGCTGCCGTACCTGGTGTCCAGCTGCGAATGCGTCTGCATGAACTCGTCTACCTTAGTCGTGTCCAAGTTCAGTTTTGCCATTTCGGACTTAAGTTTTTCGCCGGTGCTGCCGACCGCGGAATCCTGGTCCAGGAAGTCCTGGTGGTACTTTGTGAACCCGGTTGGCGTGTATCCCCTTAGCAATGTGTCCTTCCATCCCTGGACCTGTCTTTTAAAATGAAGCTCCGTTCCGTCGGCGTCCCGCACGGCCCTGGTGAAGGTCTTGGCCGTTTCCAGGCCCGCGGCCATCCTGCTATTGGTTGAGGAGATTTCGTGCAGCATGAATATGCCCACCCCAACCAATAAGGCGCACATGAAACCAACCAGCAAAAAAAGTTTTTTCCCGATATTTACGTTCTCCAGAAACATGATCAGGCACCCTCCTCTTTTTCCTGCGTCCGTTTTCTTTATCCTTCCGCTTTACGCGGGATGTCAATTTCCTGCTGTTCCATCCACTTTATTAACTGCTGGGCGGCGATTATAAGGGCGACGGACCCGTCCCCCAGGATCGTCGCGCCCGATATCCAGTCTATCTTTTTGAACGTGCTTCCAAGGGCCTTTATCACGGTCTGGTTTTCTCCGATCACCTGGTCCACCAGAAACCCGGCCTTTTTCCCATCCGCCTGGGTTATCACTATCTGCTCTATTTTTGGCGGGGTCCCTTCAATTCCGAAGATATCCCTCATGTCTATGTACGGGACTATCTCCCCCCTGACGTTCGCTATCCTCTTTCCGTTTTCCGCAGACGCCGCGCCGCGCTCCAGCTCAACGCATTCCTCCACCATT
>JAKAGP010000233.1 GCA_021825785.1 Nitrospirota bacterium | reverse complement strand
CGATCTTGAGGTATTGGCCGGAGTTTTGCCGGTTTGACAATTATGCTTCCGCGGATATGGACCATTGGCAGGATTAACTCATCAACGGCTGCGAGTTTTTGGAGATACCGGATTGATCGCTTGTGAGCTGCTACGGGCGCGGGTGGAGAGGATGGAGGAGGAATGATCCTCGGAATTGACCCTGGGGTAAACGGCGGCTTTGGTCTAATAGACGCTGCGGGTAACTTTCTTATGTGCGGCGATATGCAGACCTACCTTAGTTTAGATGCGGTTTTGCCTTGGCAGATTCAAACAGCCTTCATCGAAAAGCAGTGGGAGTCGGGCCGGGATACCGGAGACGGGCGCTTTCATCGTATGGGGAAGCTCCTGCAAAATTACGGCGAATGGCGGGGAATCTGTATGGCCCAGAAAATCCCGATCATTGAGGTTGCCGCGGTGACTTGGCAGAACTATTTTAAACTCAAGTTCAGAAAGGGATCGGGGACTAATCGGAGCATCAAGGCAAATATGGTTTTATCCCTGGCGCGCCTCATGTTTCCCGGGGCACCCCTGCAATTCAAGAACCGTGATGGCTGGGCCAGCGGGTTGTTAATTGCGGCTTGGGGGCAGGCAAAAGCAAAATTTGAAGGATTGAGATTGAAATAAAAGATTGACTTCTTTTTAATTTTGTGCAACGACTATTGCTAATACCCTTCCCTACCGGCAACCCCCCCGGGGGGGGGGTAGTTGGCCCTCCAGGGGGTATTTTAGTACAGTCGCCTTTCCTCAAAGAAAAAAGCCCTGCTGAAAACAGGGCTTTTTTTGTTCTTGGACTTTTCCCTCCTTTACGGGATCAACACCAACCCCCCAGACAGACCAGATGCGGGATCAGCCACCATCCCAGCACTAGGCATCCTATAACCGCCACCAGGATCACGACTGCGATCCACCAGGGCGGGGTTACGGGGCAGTGGTAGTCGTCATGGTTGGTCATGACTTGCCTCCTTCCCGTCTCGGTAGCCGACTTCATATTCCTCTTGGAGACGGTTGAGGCTTAGGGCGCCTATGATAAATATCCCCGTCATCACGCCTACGAATACGCCGATGAAGAAAATCAGGTAAGGGTTCATGGCTTTGACTCCTTCTCTTTTTGGCAATGCTTGCAGATAAAGACATCGTGATCTATCCACGATTCTCCTCTTCTCGGTTTTCTCACAATCTCATGCTTGATACATTTTATATTACTGAATAGGCCCCCACATTCTTCGCACATGACGATGTAGCCGAGGGTGAACCCCAATTTTCTTTTGATTTGTTCAATGGCAAACAATTTCAGAAATTTTAGCATTTTTATGATTTTCATTTCCTCTCCTTCTTCCTCCCCGGCACCGTGGCCCAGGTGGGCGGGTCCGGGATCTCGGTGACGATGTATTGACGGCCAAGAAGGTGCGCCTTGATATAGCCGTCCTTCACTAACTGAAACACCCTCTGACGAGAGTACCCCAGCCGGGCCGCTGCCTGTGGGATGGTTAGTTCGAGTTTGGGCATGTTACTTCACAATTCCTGCTACTCTGACATAGTGCTCAGGGTTTAGTGCTTGGATCTCTGCTCTTACTTTCTCACATGATGCCTGACAGGTGAATGCAGTCGGGATAATATGAGAGCCAAATAGGTTTTTAATCTCTTGGTCCGGCCCACCTTCTTCGTCCTGGAAGGTGGCAAACCAGCCTACTTTGAAGCGTTCGAGGATGATGCGCTTTTTCATATCTCCACCCTCCGGCAATAATACTTGACCTGCGCTCCGGTGATCCGATGGTAACTGATGTTGATGATCTCTATATTAGACCCAGGTTATCTATTTGTCAAGCGTTAAATTAAAATATTTCTTGATTTTTTGACATTTTTATGCTTTCCTGGTTTTGAGAACCCCGTGGGCGGCCCGGGTCAGCCGCCGATAATCCTGAACAGGCGGGAGAACGGATAAACGGTCAGGTGAGGGCAAGGAAAAAAACAGTCCTGGCGGTGGAGGCAGCCCCCAACCGCACGAGACGCATCCTAGGACCGATATATCCACGGGTTAATAATCTGGGTCTATACGGCCCAAGGCCCTGGCCTAAAACCTTATTGCGAATGAGTTGCTGAATCTCGGGAAACCCGCATTATACCGTGAATGGTTTAGGTCAAGTTTACCCCTAATCGCCTCTCCTGGGGCACTGGAGAGGTTCAAATTTTTGGGATTATGGCTAAAAAACAGAAATTGACCGCAAAAGAGGCAAAGTTCGTTGAGGAGTATTTGATCGACCTCAATGCCTCTGCTGCGGCAAGGAGGGCAGGATACAGTGAAAAGATAGCTCGCGTTGTAGGTCATCGCCTATTAACAAAAGATAACATCCAAGCGGCTCTTACGATTGCACGCCAGGAACTATCTGCAAAGACCGGAATTACTCCCCAGATGGTCATAGAAGGCTTCGCAAGAGGGGCCTTTTACGACCCTGCCGACTTTTACGATGAGCGTGGCTACCTAAAAAATATCCATGACATTCCTAAAGAGGCTCGAGTCGCCCTGGCCGGGATGGAGACCTTTGAGGTTTTGACCGAAGGCAAAGAAGGCAAAAAACCGTTTGCTCAGGTGCGGAAGATTAAAAATGTTTCACGTCACCAAAATCTAGATTCATTGGCAAAACACTTCGGCCTCTACGATGCCGACAACCGGCAGAAAACCGACCCCATTAAAGAACTGCTAAAGGCAATAGATGGCAAAGGACTCCCCCAGCCGGGAGATTGATTTATTCTCTGATCAACGTTGGAGACTAAACAATCTTTATGAGATTAAGAACAAGCAGGGGCAAAGGGTGCCCTTTCGTTTTAATTGGGCTCAGAAGATAGTTTATGAGGAAATGCACTATCTGAATTTGATCCTCAAAGCTAGGCAGATCGGATTTACTACCTTCATAGACCTGATGTTTCTCGATTCATGCGCGTTTAATTCTTACCAGAACGCTGGTATTATCGCCCACCATCGAGACGACGCCTCAAAGATATTTGAAGAGAAGGTTCTTTTCCCCTTTCGCAGCCTGCCATTGGATCTTCAAAACGGCATTGAGACAGTCACCGAGTCAAAACAGGAACTTCAGTTCGCCAACAACAGTTATATCCGGGTAGGCACTTCCCTTCGAAGTGCCACCCTTAATTTCCTCCATGTTTCCGAGTATGGCATCACTTGTGCCCGATTCCCTGATAAGGCTGAGGAAATCAAAACTGGTGCCCTTAATACGCTTCAGGCCGGCCAGATTGGATTTATCGAATCTACATCTAAGGGCCGCATCGGGCATTTCCCCAACCTTTGGGACCAGGCTTACGACTTACACAAACGCATGACGAAGCTCACTATGCTGGACTGGAAGATATTTTTCTTCCCTTGGTTTAAGGAGCCGGAATATCAAATAGATCCCAAGGGGATTATCTTCGGGGCTCGCGACCTAGAGTATTTTGAGCAACTTGCCGCCAAGCACAACATTCACCTCAACGAGCGCCAAAAGGCATGGTACGTTAAGAAGCGGCAGACCTTAACCTCTGCAATGAAGCAGGAATATCCTTCTACTCCAGAAGAGGCGTGGGAAGGCGGCAGTGCCTTGCTTAACTGGAACGCTCTTTACCATGAGATTGAAGATGGACCATGGCCTCCACCGGAAAACTGTCCTATCACCATGGGTTTTGACTATGGTTTCTCCAGGCCCTTTTCTGTTGGCTGGTACTGGACGGATCATGACGGCACCATGTATCGAGCCCGGGAGTGGTACGGCTGGAATGGGGAAGAGCCGAATGTTGGCATTCGCATGACGGCTTCAGAGATTGCGGAAGGCATTAAACGGAAAGAAGAACAGTGGGGGATTTGGGACAGACCGATCAGGCGCATTGCTGGATCAGATTGTTTTTCCAAGCGTCTCAATCCCACAACGGGGCACATGGGACCGTCCATCGACTATGATTTTGTGATAGTTGACCCCCACCTGGCGTTAGAGAGGGCTAACGATAAAAACAGGATGACGTGCGTTAAAGAGTTCCATGAGCGCTTAGCCATTGAATTTGATGAAGGGGGGAACCTAAAGAGGCCCCCTCGGTTCCGGGTTTATAAGGAAGCCTGCCCTCAATTTTTAAGGACAGTTCCTAGCATCCCCTCCGATCCGCTTAAGGTAGAGGATGCCGACACGGATGCCGAAGACCATGCCTTTGATGAAGCCAAATAC
>JAKAGP010000232.1 GCA_021825785.1 Nitrospirota bacterium | reverse complement strand
ACAACTGACGCCATCACGCCTTAAAGCAGCCTTAAAACCTGTATAAGACCCCAAGGAAGTTCCAGCCTATATTCGGCTTTCCGTCTTCCCACCCCAGTATCCTCTGGCCGTTTGAGAAGTGGCTCACGTGTGCCTCCCAGTGCCTGGTTATGCCGACGGCCCCGCGTATCGAGAAGTTGAGGTTGGTGCCGTTTATCGAGGTCTTATCCATGATGTAAGCAAGCCCCAGGTTCAGGCCGAACCGCTCTGAGCGCAGCAGGTTATAGTCCGCCAAGACGGCGCCTGTCGAGCCTTCTGAGCCGTCCCACGCCATGGCCTGCGCCCCGTAATGGTAGTCCCGGTCGTCGTACCTGAGTATAACCGCGTGGGTGTCGCTCGCGTGGATGAAGGTCTGCGCCGCCCCCACTGAGAGCCCGGCGTGTGAAGCGGACGGCACAAGCGGTAAGACGAGCGCAAGCGCGCCAAGAAGGATGTGCGTTGATTTCATCGCAACTCCGTACTCCGCCCCGGTTTTTTAAAGTCTACGGTAAAAAAATACACGCCCGTGCGGACAAAGACTATGATAAATTTCAGCTTTCCGTCAGATTTTAGCAGAAAATCCCAGAAGGTGTGCTGCGCAGATGCGAGAAAAGAGCGCGCGGATGGTTTTTTTCAGCAGCCTGTTCAACTTATACGGCTCGATATCAGGGCACCAAGACACAAATCAGCCGGGCGGCCCCGGCTTGAGTGCGGTTACCGGACATATTCTTTTGTTACCCCCATGTATTCCTGAGCCGCCTGAGCCTGGGATGATAACCTTACGGCGTTTATCCCGTCGAAGTTCTCCCGGAGCATGGAGACGACCCTGGGGTCAAGTTTGTTGTCGGCGGCGAGGTCCTGCAGCACCTTTATTACCTCGGCGCGCGTCATCCCCTTCCTGTAGGGCCTGTCCTCGGATATCGCCACAAATACGTCCGCGACCGCCATTATCCTTGAGCCGAGCGATATCTCCTTATCCTTAAGATGAAAAGGATAGCCTGAGCCGTCGAGCCTTTCATGGTGCTGCGAACCCCAGGTCCTGGCGAGGTCAAGCGCGGGGATGGGCTCAAGGATGCGGCCCGTGTAGTAGGTGTGCCCCCTTATCACGTCGTACTCCTGCTTCGTGAGCTTTGCGGGTTTTTCAAGTATCTCGGCCGGTACGGATAGCTTCCCGATGTCGTGGAAGTATCCGGCTATGCGCATCATCATGCAATCCTGTTGCGGCATCCCGGCAAGCCTCGCGAGCACCTCGGCCGTTGCCGCCACTCCGCTTGAATGGGCCGCCGTGAACGGGCTCCTGAAATCTATTATCCTGCTAAAGAGGTTCGTAAGCCCCAGGAAATCATCTTCGCCCAGAGCCAGCTCTCCCCATTCCAGGCCGTGCCTGAGGACAGCCCCTATCGATGGTGAGACCGCATCGAGCCAGAAGTACTCTTTTGTCGCCAGGCGGCTGAACGCGTCCACCATGCGCGGGACAAACATGGCGCCACTGTTCTTTTCTATGAGCTCTATTATGCCTTCAGACTGTTCAAGAACGTCGGAGTGCGGGTTTATAAGCACCGCTATCCGGTCCGCCATCTGAAGGATGTGGCTTCCGTTGGGCACGGTACTTCCTTTGGAGGCCGCCCCCGCGCCGTTTCCCCAGTATGTGTGGTGGAACCTGACGATGTCGGCTATCCTTGAGAACGGCTCGAAAGTCTTGAGAATAAGATATCCCGTCTCGCAGTGCGCGAAAGGGTCTGTAATCTCGAACTGCATCACGTCCAGCCTGTTTTTAAGGGACAGCCCGCCGACGTCGTGCAGCGCCCCGGCTATGGTGACGTCCTTGCGTTCCTGAGCGGGCAGCTCCAGCTCGCAGGAGAGCCTGAAGGCGATATAGGCGACCCTTTTATGATGGTTCGCCACAAGAGGGCTTACCAGGTCTACCGCCTGGGAGAGCCCGAGGATAAGGTCAAAGATGGAAATCGTGTCCTTGCCGATAATCATGGTGGCTATATATTCCTTATGGGGGGTGCGCCGCGGCGTCTTAACGTCAGCGCGCCGTCCCTTTCTATTGGTATATGATAGCAGAAAAAAGCATCTTTTTTACATGGCGGGAGAGAAATTCAAGGCATGGCTCCGATTAAGGCCATGGCCTGGCGCCACGGCCCATGACCTGAGGGAAAGGGCCTTGAAAAACAAAACCCCCGGATAAATTCCGGGGGTTTTTGTCAGTTTATACGGATATTATCTGCTACATCTTCTCGGCGTCGTTAAGGCTTAAAAACCCTCTGCACGTATCCTCTGACTCGAAGTAATAGACGGCCCCGGAGGCGTCGGCGTATATCACCGCCTCTGATTTATCGACCCGTTTATTCGTCAACGGGTCTTTCGCGAAGCGCAGGGAGGGGTTGGCGGCCATGGTCTGGACGTATGCTTCCCCGGAACAGTAATAGGACTTATTTCCCAGGTTGACCTCGCCCTGCCTCTTTTTCTCATGCCTGTTGGTCACCATGTTCACCTCATCCGCGCTGACTTTTTTAAGCCACGAGCTTGCGGGCCCCGCGTCTTTCACCCCGAGGGCGGCGGCGAAGTCCTTTGACTGAAGGGCCTCGGCACGCAAGGACGCGAGATGGTTCTCCTTGACGGTATTCAGCCTTGCCACGGCGTACCTGTCGGCCGCGCCATGGTTTGCTTCCGCAAGCGCCGTTTGGTCAAAGCTGATTCCGGCTGCGGTCAAAATAACCGCGCCGATGGCGGCCATCGTAAGTACTTTTTTCTTCATGATTTTTTCTCCTTCTTTTTACCGTGTTACGCTCTGCGCGCACCTTTAAAAAATTAACTTAATTAACGCCCGCGGGTGATTCCGGGTGCGTTTTAAAATAATGCCCAGCATTATATATAATGAAGATTAGAAGGAGATTAGAAACGGGGGGCGCAAAGGGCTGAGAGGGGATTAGGTGCATATCGGCGGCCGAATTTTCATTTCGGTGCGGGGACGCACGGCCTTGCGGCCACGGGATTTTGAGGGCGATAACGCCCCAAAATATAACTCCCTGATAACAGGCTTGATTTCCAGTTTTGCCTTATGAAATAGGGGTTGGAAGGTTTTTCAGACAGTCCGAAGAGGCTATTGAGTCTAAAGACAGCCGACAATTCTATTACAAAGTTAATACAATTTACTTTCTTTTAAGAGCTTCAGAAAGTGACTTTCAAGGTTGAGTAGTACGTGCTGATAGGATTGTCCACTGAATCTGGATCTTTCAAAGCCATGCGTACCTGTGTGGCAATCTCTGCTTTGTAAGACTGGAGGTTGGGAACCATTGTGAAGATGCTTGTTGTATCAACTTGGATCGTGCGGAATTGATCAAGATCGAAGGGAATCTTGTCAGTTTTTCGAATAATTTGAACGGTCGGCAAACGGCAGGCATGGCGTAAGGATAATTCATAGAATACGTTGGGATTATGATAGGATAAGTCAGCTATCACAAGTTTTGATTTCAGTATGAACTCCAAAATCTGTGCTGTGATCATGCCTGCCTTGCCGATCTTATCAGCTCGAACGACTTTCAGTTTAAATTCCTCAAGTGCCGGTTCTACTATTGATCCAAGGAACAGATCTGCATGTCTGCGGTGTTCTGAATCATTATCTCCGATGGGGGATATGTAGAAACAAGTGTTATTCCAATCTTGATCGGCATCAGTTGCTTTTGCCACAACTGCTCCTTTACTGGTATCGCCAGCTTCATCTGTTTTGCCCCTCCCCTGAATCTCGGTTTTAGCAGGTAGTTCCTCAAGTGCTTGCTCAAGGGTGATAATTCTTTCAGCGCCAGCAATCGGCTTGAGGATTCCTAAAAATTTTGCGTTCACAATGAACATTTCGACACATTCTTTTACATCCGCCGCAGGTATGCCTTGCTCCTTGGCAAGGTCCTCGAGTACTGAATTCGCCGGAAGGCGATTGCCTTTCTGAGCGTCATAAAGCGCTTTGAACGGGATGTTTTTCTCGATTGCCAGCTTGAACCTTGCATTCAACTTGTCTCGTGGTGGAACATCGGCACCTGTGGCTTGTTTTCCTTCAGTGGTCAGTTCGAGATGCTCAGAGGTATAATTGCCTTTGGTCAACCCATATTTATTTACTGGCCAGAAAACCCCGGGCTTTTAAGCCCGGGGATGAATGGCCGCCCGGAGCGAAACCAGCTTTTGCTGGTGTAGCGGAGGTAAATTCGGCATAATCTGGC
>JAKAGP010000231.1 GCA_021825785.1 Nitrospirota bacterium | reverse complement strand
ATTACCAGAAATTGAATTACGAGAGGGCAGCCACGGTCTATTCCGGCGACCCGTTGCTGAACGAGGAAAAAAACCAGTACGGGTTCGCTCTTGTAGACGCCGCCACCCTAACCGGCAATAAGGCGGAGAAAAACGGACTTCAGGAAGAGGCCATGCGCCTTGTGGCGCCCGAAAGCTTCATGCCCTGGGTTACAGCCAGTGCCATGCAAAACGGTGGGGAAGCGGGGGCGCTGGCTTTCCTTCGCAAAATAGAAAGCGGCCTGCCCTACTCCAAAATGGCGGACCTGGCGCATGTGATGGAATACATCGTGCTGTCGGATTCCGGAAGCCCGCAGGCGGCAGCCAAATATGAGTACCTCAGGGAGCACGGCCTGCTGGAGTACCTGAACGGAGCGGAAAAGTTTTCAAAAATTTTTGGAATGGCCCCCGAAAAATAAAAAACTGCGAACTAAGCGATGGGCGGTGTGCCTTAAGACCCGCTTTTACGCAGGGCCCGGCAGCCATCCGCGTCTCCCATGGCGCAGGCTTTCCCGTAGTCCGCGGCGGCAAGCCTTTTGCGGCCGCTTGCAAGGTAAACTCCACCGCGATTTACATATAACATGGCATTGCCAGGGCTTAATAGGATGGCCTTGTTAAAATTGGCCAGGGCCATGCCGGGCCGCTTCTCCAGCTCAAATACGTTACCCAGCTCATTGTATGTATAGACGTATGAAGGATTCAGGGAAATTGCCTTGTCAAGCTCTTTAATTGCAAGGTCAAGCCTGCCCGTTTCCTCAAAAGCCTTTGCCAAATTATAATAAGCCCCATAAAAATCCGGTTCCAGGGCGATTACCTTTTGGAAAACCGCAATGGCTTTACCAAATTGCCCTTCCTTCCCGAATTCAGTCCCCAGGTTGTTGTATGCGTCCGCATAGGCAGGTTTCAGGGCGATTGCCCTGGCGTAATCCATAATCGCCCTGCCGGACTGCCCTGTTTTCGCAAATTCAACTCCCCGGGTATAATAGGCTTCCGCCCAGAGCGGCTTCAGGGCGATTGCCTCGCTATAATCCGCAACGGCCCTGCCGGACTGCCCCATCCTGTCAAAAACATTGCCACGGTTTAAATATGCGGCGGGGACTTTACGCGGCTCCTTTTCTATGATGCAACTCCAGAAAGTAAGGTTGTTTTTCCAGACCCCTATCTGCCGTCCGGTCAGATACGTCATCGAAATGACCGCGACAAGGGCGAGCGCCGCGCCCGAGATTCTTAATAACTTGCCCTGTTTAAGTGTGCCCGCTTTGCGCCAGGCCCAGGCCGCGGCCACTCCAACGGCAATGGCCGGCCCAAGGCCAGGCAGGTAGGTATACCTGTCCGCCATCGACTGTTTGCCCACCTGGACGATGCCTATCACCGGCAGCAGGGTGACAACATAGTAACCCCAGCAGGCAAGCCATAACCTTTTTTGCCGTTTGGCCGCAAGCAGGCAGAAAGCCGTTGCCGCCAGCACACAGAGGACGGGCAGGAAAAAAGAAAAAGAGAAGGATATGTTTTTTGGATATGGATATAAAGGCGAGAGGTTAAGTGGGAAAACCATCTTCCTAAGATAAAGCACAAGAGACCTTGCCGCCACCAGGGCGCGGTCAGGAAGCGGCAGGAATTTAAGAGTGCTTATAGACCCGCCTTTTTTTTGCGCCATTAGCGTCAGCACCGAGGCCCCAACGCTCAGGGCAATGAAGGGAAGCTTTTCCAAGAGCGCCGCCTTGAAGGCCTTGAAAGAGCCGATCCTGCCCAGCGGATGCCAATCCAGGAGCAAAAGAACCAGGGGAAGGCTCACCGACATGGGCTTGCTCATGAGGGCAAGGGCGAAAAGCGCCAGTGAGAGGAGATATTGCCCGGCAGACTGCCGGAAGAGTCCCGGAATCACCCTCCACTTCGCTCCTCCCTCTCCCGGTGGGAAAAGGTTAGGGTGAGGGAATGACTGCATGAAACGCATGCCAACATGTTTTACATAGGCCAGGATGGAAAGCAGGAAAAACAGGGCGCAAAGCACGTCTTTTCTCTCCGCCACCCACGCAACCGATTCCACGTGCAGCGGATGGAGGCCAAAGAGCAGCCCAACCACGCCCCCCACCATGAGCTTCCCATTACCATTAAAAAATGGCGGCCCATCAGAGAAGGATGACCCCGCCGGAAATAATGGCATTTCTGGCGCAGGCAAACCTTCCGACGGCTGCCCCGGCCTTTGCTCCCATACCTCAATGAGCCTTATTGCCAGCACAACCGCAATAAATGTGTTGGCCGTATGCAGGAGGATGTTGGTCAGGTGGTAACCCATCGGGTTCAGGCCACAGATGGAGTAATCCAGGGCATATGAAACCCAAGTGAGCGGCTGCCAGTTGCTTACGTGGAGGCCGAAAAAAGCCCATTTCAGGAAACCGGGATTTAATGAGCGGATGTGTGGATTATAGTAAATATAAAAATTGTCGTCCCAGAGGCTGACAAAACCGTTTTGGAGGGAGGGCAGATAGACAAGAAAGGCCGCCGCCGCGAGCAACCCGGCCAATAAATATATGCGGCGTTCGTCTTTTTTACTCACGTCATTGATTTTAACCCAAACAGGACAGTTTTTGCTTTGTGCGCATTAGGGGCGGGATCGATCCCGGCCCCCTCTGCCCAAGGTTTTTGTTTTCGCGCCCGACCGGGCGCATAATGTCAGTCTCAGCCGCAGGGGAAGTAGTTTATTTCATACCCCTGCTTCTCGAAGGACTCTCTTATGCTCCTCCTCTGGTCCGGGGTGAGCGAGACATATAATGCCTGCACCTTGTTGCAGTCCGGCTGCACACAGTTATAGCGGTACAGGGCATCCTTGCTGCTCTCTGGCACAGTGGAGCCGTCCAGCACCTTTTTGAAATCGCCGCTGTCACAAAGCATGTGATGCAGGCCTTCCTGCCTGGTGGCAAAATAATAGGCCTTTCCGTTTTTATAGATCAAAAACCGGTTGGAGCTGCATCCGAAGGCAAAAAAAGCGGCAAGGACCGCAATGATCGGGAAAAAATAGAAAAACCATCTCCTCATTCAAGACCTCCCCGAGACTCCCCCGCAAGAACAGCAGGTTTTTTAGAAAAAGTTACCGCGAGTAAATTTTTTGTTTTTGCTTTTGTTTTTATATTCACTAAACGCCCACGTTTTATTCTCTAAAGGCCCACGCCGGGATGCGCCCCCGGTCCATGTCAAATCAAAAACTCATTTCAAAAGCGCTTCTATCTTGCTGACCATACCAGGCGATGTCCAGTCCTGGGAACCGTAATACCTGCTGGTAAGTTGCCCCTGCTTGTCTATGAGAAAAGACGCCGGCACCCCGAAGACCGCGTATAGATCGAACGCAACTTTCCTTTTAGGGTCTTCAAGGACCGGAAAGGGCAACGGCTGGCGGGCCAGGAAATCCCTTACGGCCCCTTCCTCTGAATCTATGGAAACCGAAAGCACCTGGAAGTTCTGCCCCTTGAACTTTGCCGAAAGCTTCTCCAGTGAGGGGAGTTCCTCAACACAGGCGGGGCACCAGGTTGCCCAGAAATTAAGGAGCACCACCTTTCCCTTGAAGGAAGAAAGCGTGTAGGTCTTCCCGTCCGCCGCCTTCAGGCTGAAATCCGCAGCCTTTTCCGCGGCTGATGATACCGGCAAAAAACCCGGAGAACAAAAAAACATGGAAAACAGAAAAAACCCAAGAAAAGCCGTAAAGAACAATTCCGGAAAAGAAGAGTTTAATTGTTTATAAACCTTTAACATGGTTAATTCTAGGCCGGACAGTATATTTTGTCAACAGGAGAAAAAGATGATGAAAGAGGAAGGGCCCTTCCTGTGGGAGGTGGAAGGGCCCAGAGGGGATGGGAAATTCTAAATCTTGAATTCATATTACAAAATAGAAATATAATTGTCAAGGAAAATCGAAACTGATAGAATGTACGGCCCCCGTTTTTAGCGTCAACAAAAAAGTTGCCCGCCTTCATGAAAAAGTTGTTAGAAAAGACTTTTTTTTATTATCCTAGAGTGTCATGCTCGAATTGGGAAAAATGGCCATATTCAGCTCGCTCTCCCGGGAGGAGGCCCTGTCCGTTGAGAATTTTTTCATCAGGGACTCTCGCAAAAAGAGGGAAACGATATTTTCAGAAGGCGACCCGCCATCATGGTTCTACATGGTAATCGAAGGCAAGGTGAAGATAACCAAGCTCTCCCAGGAAGGCAAGGAGATCATACTGGAG
>JAKAGP010000230.1 GCA_021825785.1 Nitrospirota bacterium | reverse complement strand
GGTATCACAATAGCTTTGAGGCCAGGTCCATGAAATTCATGAAGATTCCCTCTGCCACCATCACCCGGCTATCCATCTATTCCCGGGCCTTGGAAGCCATGGTGGACGAGGGGACCTCCGTGGTCTCCAGCAAGCACCTGGCCGACGTATGCAGCGTCAACCCGGCCCAGATACGTAAGGACCTGGCCTACTTCGGCCAGTTCGGCGTGCGGGGGGTGGGCTACTTCGTAAAAGAGCTGCTGTTCGACATCAAGAAGATCCTGGGCCTGAACAAGGAGTGGAACCTGGCCATCGTGGGCATGGGTAACCTGGGTTGCGCCCTGATGGCCCACCAGAACTTCACCAAGCAGGGCTACCGCTTCGTCTGCGCTTTTGACAACGACATCATGAAGGTGGGACGCAAGCTGGCCACCGGCCTGTTGATTCACCCCATAGAGGAGATGGTGCGGGTCTGCCGGGACGCCGGCGCGGAGATCGGGGTGATCGCCACCCCGCCGGAGAGGGCCCAGGACATCGCCAACCGCTTCCTGGAAGTGCCGGTCAAGGCGCTGCTCAACTTCGCCCCCACCCAGATCCAGGTGCCCGACGGCTTCAAGGTGGAGAACGTCGACTTCACCGTCAAGCTGGACAACCTGGCCTATCACCTGACGGCGGGGTAACTATCTGCACAAGGTTGGTCATCCCCCCTCCCAGCCACTTCGACGATAATGCTTGCGTCCTAATTGAAATCCCATTATCGTGGGGTAGGTCATCTATTTATGTGGGGGCCGATAGGTGACGCCAAACAATCCAACTCTTTTTATCTCCACACTTTTTCACGACATCCGCAGTATTGAAAATATTGTGGAGAATGTGGACCAGTGCCTTATTGCGCCGCAACATCGCGTGCGGCTTGCGGTGTTGGCGTCTTCTCATGATGTTGTGGAGGTCTTGCAAAAAATACGTGGAATAAAGGTTAAAATACTCCATCAAGACACTCATCAATTCATTCTTTGTAGTATTAAAAGCCAGATAAAGAATGAAGCGGGTGCCCAAGATATTGAATGGCTGATGGTTAATTATAAAAGCTCAGGCGTATTATTAATCATTGCTCTATCTACATATGACATCTTTAAAAATCGAATTTTGAAACTAATAAGGAGGCTATATCCACGCATATCGAGGGTGTATTTTAACACGAGAGAAATATATAGCATAATAAGGGGATTAGAAGATGGAAAAGAAGGAGTAACAATACGGCTTACTAAAATTGTTGCAAATTATAGAATTCATAGCAGGGGCGCACAGAAAAGAATAGCGTCTGCGATAAATTGGACAGATATCCTTTATACGGAAGCATTCAATAATATTTTTCGAGATGACGCATGGGTAAGATCTATTGAATTTACAGTGCAATACGAAGAAAACAAGATGGTCTATTTTTCGAGTGGATCAATATCTAGGGATGGACTTATTTCATGCCGGGATAACTTTCGGTTTTTCTTTTATAGGATAGTGTCGAGAGCCCTTAATAAAGCTATTGAAGACCGGACTCTCTTTAGCAATCGGGGCAGAGAAGATAACCAAAATCTCAAAGTTAGGCCGTTATCTATAGTGTTCCCTGTGAAAGTCTTTCAAGGAACGGAGAATAACAAAAAACTAATAAATGCTTTGGCAAAACTGCCAAACAGTGCTTTATCTGTTATTCACTCAAATCCGTATCTTCATGCCTCAATGATAGACTATCAAGATGGATCCTCGTATCGTTTGTGGGTGTTATCAGAAGATAGGTTGATTATAGCGCCACAAATACGTGCCACTGTAGCCTCTTTAGAGCGTATTTTCAACCATATAGGCGAGTCATTTATGGAGGGAAACGTAATAGATTTTAGCGGAGCCAATAATGCCTAATACTGAAAGTAATCTTAGTAATATAATTAAGTCCATTGAAAATGATAACGACAACTATCTTACAACTATTAACGTTATAAAAGTTTTTGGCAATGAAATGTGTTGGGATGCAAATAGAAAAGGATTCAGGAGAGGTGCTCAATTTTGGCCTGGCAGGAGAATGACCACCGGTCCGAATAATCAAATTCAAAAAAATACTGAAATAACTCCCGACATTGTGGTGCAAATAAGTAGCTCTTATGGCCTCGTGGCCGAGGTAAAAACTAGCCTTCCAATGGAGAACAGCTATTGGTCTAAGTATTTCAATCAAATGTTAAAGTACGATGACGAGTTGGAAGGTTGGATTAGCCCCGCCGAAGAAGCTTTTTTACATGATTTGGTCCTTATTGTTCCCGATAATCTGCGAGTGAAGCTTCAAGATTATATCGATAGCAATGAATCAATCAACCTTGGTATGTATACTAGAAAAATCGCATTGATATCTTACAACAAATCGTCAAAAGCCTCAGAACATTTTACGCTATGCCGATTTATGGGGAAATTGTCTGACCCTGAAAAAGATGAATCGCTTAGGACCATAGTTTCTATACCAGCTGCTTTAGTCCTTCCATTATATCCATTTGTATTCTATGACCAGCCACCGTCCACATCATACATGATGTCTGAGATATGGGGGCGCATAGCTAGCTATATTGATCTAGATCAAATGGTTGAAGATAAATCGAAAGTAGTGATTAGGTTTTCTGAAAAGCAACTGATTGAAGATTTGAAAAACTCGAATAGCTCATATTATGATGACCCCAGAATTCCTGAACTTCCTAGGGCTTTATGGGTAAGGAAAGGGCTTAAAAAATTAGTAGCATTGGGATATATTAAGCCGGGTCATGAAAATGGACATTATTTTATTGAGTGGTTAAAATATCGTCATGTAAAATCACCATTAGATACTTTTAATGAAAAAATTGCGATGGCAGAAGAAGCTAAGAAAGAAAAGCGTGGTCAATTAGCATTATTTAAGAAATAAAACTGTACAGTGATGGTATTCGCCTGACAGTCGCCTCCGGCTGGGCGGTTGGTTAGGCGGCCTTCTTGGTCGCCTTGTCGCCCGCGCGATCCTTCTGGTTCACGCCGTCCATGAAAGCCTTCAGCGGAGTCCTGCCGTTCATGCCCCGGCCCTGGTGGGGGCGCTTGGTGTTGTAGATCACCAGGTACTCATCCAGGTCCTTCTGCATCTCCTCCACCGACTCGTACCACTTTTGCCGGCCCTTGATCCGGAAATGCTCGTCCAGCAGTGTGCGGTGCAACCGTTCCACGAAGCCGTTGCTCTGGGGCCGACGCACCCGCGTGGTGCGGTGCTCGATGTCCTCAAGCTGCAGGAAAAGCTCGTAGGGGTGGCGGTCAGGACGGCCGCAGAACTCCCGGCCATTGTCGCTGAGGATGGTCTTGACCGGTACCTCGTGCTGTTCGAAGAAGGGCAGCACGTCCTCATTGAGCACATGCACCGCCGTCAAGGGCAGCTTGGAGGTGTACAGCCGGCCCCAGGCATAACGGCTGTGGCAGTCGATCACCGATTGCAGGTACACTCGGCCCACGCCCTTGAGGTGCCCCACCATGAAGGTGTCCACCGCCACCAGCTCACCCACGCCCTTGGTTTCGATGTGCCGCTCGCGGAATTCGGGGCTGAAACGCTCCAGAAGGCGAATCTGTTCCGGCTTCAACTCGATTTTTTCCCGGCTCACCGCCCGCTCCAGACGCAGCAGGCGCTCGTGACGCGACAGCAGGTTGTGGCGGGACCAAACCCCGCGCACACCTCCAGAGCTGACTTGGTGCCCGCGCAAGGCCAATTCCTCGGCCACTCGCAGGCAGCCGTGGGTAGGATTGGCCAGGCTGTGCTCCAACACGGCCTTCTCGATCTCCTCCGACACCCGGTTGGGGTGAGGACCCTTGGGACCAGGCAGGCGGTCCACTAGACCCTGTGCCCCGTGCACCTGGTAGTTGCGCCGAATCTCGTAGAATTGCTGCCGGGAGTAGCCGATGATCCGGCAGGCCTTGCTGACGTTGCCCAACTCGCTGGCAAGCTCTAGCAAGCTCAGCTTCCTACGTGCTACCTTCTTCTCGGTGGTCATGTCCGTCCTCCTTGGGGGAAAAAGTGCCTCGCAACACTTCTTCTAACCCAGCCGGAGACGGCATGGCCACCACCTTTGATGGCCTACACTGTCAGGTTATATCCATCACAGCACACACGGAGTCAAGCAGCCACGTTGAGCATCTCAAATTACGCCGGGGATGGGTTGTCAGCGCCTGCTGATAGTCGCCACGGGCAACTGGCTGCCTCGGTCCGAGTGGTGAAGCATCCCGGTCCCGGGC
>JAKAGP010000229.1 GCA_021825785.1 Nitrospirota bacterium | reverse complement strand
AAAAGGAAAAAAAGTAGAACAGATGAGACTTTCCGCATACAGCAGGCTGGCCACCGGCGAAAGCTATCTGCACCGCATGGACGGACGGATCAAGACTGTCGTCCTTCTGGCCGCTATTGTCACGGTGAGCCTACTCACCAGGTGGCCCCTGGCGGCGGGGACCCTGGCTGTCGCATGGGCCCTTATCTTTACGCTTCGGCTGTCTTTTAAAAGAATATTGCTGCGCTTGTCCGTGCCTTTTGGTGTGGCCTGGCTGGTTCTGCTCAGCCTTATGTTCACCACGGGACATACTGTTTTAGGCACGGCCCGATTAGGGCAAGTTGCCCTGCATGTCTACCGGGAAGGCGCGCTGCTGGGTTTCCTGATCATGCTGCGCATCCTTGCCGCGGTCTCCCTGGCGATGCTGCTGTCTTTTTCCACCCCAATGGGCGATATCCTTGCCACGCTGCGCCTGCTTAAGGCGCCGGGCCTTATCCTGGACCTGGCAGACATGATCTACCGCTACGTTTTTTTGATAGAAGAGACTGCCGTGACTATGCGCAAGGCCCAGCGTGCAAGGGGAGGCGAAGGGCTTTCATGGCGCAGGCAGGCCAGGGACATGGGGATAGTGGCCGGGAACCTGCTGATAAAGGCCTTTGACCGCAGCCTGAGGATATACAAAGCCATGCTTGCCCGAGGGTATGATGAAGACGCCAAGGCCTCACCCTATTACACCGGCCCGGTACCGTTCAGGGACCTGCTGGCCGGAGCGGCATCCTGCATGGTCCTGCTGGCCCTCCTGGTCTGCAACTTTGCGATCAATTGGAAAAGCAGGGGCGTATGGGTCTGATCTCCCTTTCTGCCGTAAATTTTGAATACCCGGACGGAACGAGGGCGCTCTCCGGCATAGATCTCTCGGTGAAGGCGGGGGAAAGGGTGGCTGTGCTTGGCGCCAACGGGGCGGGGAAATCCACGCTTTTCCAGCTGTTTAACGGGCTTTTGTCCCCCACTGGCGGGACCGTTTCGGTCAAAGGCAGGGCTATAGAAAAGGGCGAAAAAAATAAAAAGCTAAAGCTGAAACACCTGAAAGAGGTCCGCCGGATGATCGGCATGGTTTTTCAGGACCCGGACGACCAGCTTTTTTCAGGCACGGTGCGCCAGGAGGTTGCCTACGGACCGGTCAACCTGGGCATAGCCGCAGACCAGGTGGAGCAGGCCATTGCCTGGGCGCTTCAGGTGGTAGGGCTGGACGGGTATGAGAACAGAAGCCCGCTTAACTTAAGCGGCGGAGAGAAAAAAAAGGTGGCCCTGGCCAGTGTGCTTTCCATGCGGCCGGAGGTCCTTGTGCTAGATGAGCCCACCTCCTCTCTGGACCCGCTTGGCGCGGCCAGGATAGTGGAGCTGCTTAACGGCATCAACCGGGAGTTGGGCATAACACTGTTCTTTGCGACCCATGATGTTGATATCGTCCCGCTGCTGGCGGACAGGGTTTACGTGATGGACAGGGGCAGTATCAGGTTGTCCGGCCCCACGGCAGATGTGTTTGCCAGAAAGGACCTGTTACGCGCGTGCAATCTGAGGCTTCCGCGTGTGGCCCACCTGGCCGAGCTGCTGGAGCGGGACGGCGAGTACCGCTTCCCCTCGCTCCCCCTGACCATAGGCCAGGCAAAAAAAGAACTTTTGGAGCAGGAAGAAAAAAAGCCGCAGCACGGGTTGCAGAAATGATCATGGAAAACGATGGCCTTTGAAAGAGTTCAGCAGGTAAAATGACACCCGTCCGTAAGAAGACCGCAGATTCTTTACGTTCCGGATATACCACCGGGGCATGCGCGGCAGCGGCGGCAAAGGCCGCGGCGCAGCTGCTGTCCGGAGCCCGGTTAAAACCGGGTGATGAGGTGGACATCCCATTACCGGGAAGGAAAAGGGCCTCTTTCAGGCTCTTTGGCTGCGAACTTTCCCTGGAAGCCGGCCAGGCTTGCGCATCTGTGATAAAGGACGCGGGGGACGATCCCGACGTCACGAACGGGGCAGAGATAGCGGCAAGCGCCGCTTTTGCGAAAGGGAAGACTTTTTCCGTGCTGATAAAGGGCGGCAAAGGCGTGGGGTTGGTCACCAGGCCGGGGCTTCCGGTTGCCGTTGGGGAGCCCGCCATAAATCCCGTGCCCAGGCGGATGATCACGCAGGCGGTGCGGGAGGTGATGGGGCCTCTTTCCCTTTCCCGCCCTATTGAGGTGACCATATCAGTTCCCCAGGGAGAGGAGCTAGCCAGAAAAACGCTTAACGCGCGGCTTGGCATCGTGGGGGGCATTTCGATATTGGGTACTACCGGCATCGTTAAACCGCTTTCAGGAGCGGCCTGGAGGGCCGCTATCAGCGCCTCCATGAAAGTGGCGCGCGCCATGGGGATTGAAACCGTGGTCCTGTCCGCCGGAAGGACGTCTGAGCGCGCACATATGCGGAAATTCAAGTTTTTTCTGCCGCCGCCTTCCTATATCATGATGGGGGACTACGTTGAGTTCAGCCTGAAGGAGGCGGCCAGGCAGAGGTTCGGCCGGATACACATCTGCGCCCAATGGGCGAAGCTCATAAAGATAGCGATGGGTACGCCGGACACCCATGTGCGCTCTGGCGCCATGGACGTAAGCCGGGCGGCGGATTTCCTGAGGCATGAATGCGGCATACCTCTGCCCGAAAGGCCGTATAACACGGCACGGGAGATATTCCGTTACATTCTACAAACAGGGCCGCAAGCAGGGCCGGGGGAAGGAGCAAAAAAAGTGTGCGCTGCGGCCGCGGCTTACGGACATCAGGTATCCGGGCTTCCCGTTACGGCCTTTCTTGTATCATATGAGGGAAAGATTTTTTTAAGCTCAGATGAGTAGAAAGATAAATGTTATAGGTCTTCAATCAGGCTTTGCGTTAAGCAGGGAGGCGGCGGCTCGTCTTGCAGAAGCCGATGTTATACTGGCAAGCCCCAGGCTTCATGAGGTCTTCGCATCGGAGGAGTTTTCCTGTTTTTCCGCAGGCGTTTCCGGCACTTTAAGCCAAAAGATAAAGGTCATCCCCCGTGTGGAAGACACCATCTCTTTTTTGCGCGGCTTTGAGGGCAGGGCAAGCGTGCTTGCCTCCGGGGACCCTCTTTTTTTTGGCATCGGAGGGGTACTTCTTTCCGAGTTTCCTCCTGAAGAGGTAAAGATATATCCGGCGGTCTCTTCCGTTCAGCTTGCCTTCGCGAAGGCGGGCAAAAGCTGGGAGGACGCTTTTTTCATGAGCCTGCACGGCCCCAAAAAAAGGCGCTGGAAGCCGGAAGACCTTCCGCTTCTGGCAAGCATACACCCAAAACTGGCGATACTGACCGGGGGAGAGAACCGGCCTTGCGAGATCGCACGGTTTCTTCCCGAAGACTCGAAGGTCTATGTGCTGGAGCGCCTGGGGTTGCCGGATGAGAAAATGACCGTAACTACTGCTTCTAAGATAAAAAACGAGGGGGCTTCAGAGATAAAAAAGGCGGGGCCTTCAAAGCCGGATTTTAGTGAACCCAATCTGATGATCGTTGAAACCGGGGGCGGGATGACCGTCGAGATGGGGGGCGGTAAAGCTGAAGATCAAAAGCAAAAACAAAATCAAAAAGTCCGGTTTGGCCTGGAGGAAAGCGATTTCGAACATTACAAAAAATCTTCCGGTACAAGGGGTGGGAACTCTTCCGATATCAATGGTGGTCTTATAACCAAGGATGAGGCAAGGGCGGTCATCCTCCACAAGCTGAGGCTGCCTTTGGAGGGGGTGCTTTGGGACATCGGAGCGGGCTCCGGGTCCGTAGGCATTGAGGCAAAGAGACTGAGTCCGAACCTTGATGTTTACATGGTGGAAAGAGACCCCGAGAGGCTTGCCCAGGCATACAGGAACGCCGTAAGATCTCAGGCAGGCGGGATCACCATGGTGCAGGGTGAGGCCCCGGAAGCGCTTGCGGGGCTTCCGGCCCCGGACAGGGTCTTTATCGGGGGCTCGGGAGGCAGGCTTGCGGATACAATCAAATTCGCTTCCGGGGCAATAAGGGCTGGAGGCATAATAGTGGTGTCCGCGGTCACGCTTGAAAGCATAGGGGAGGCTCTCTCTTTGTTTTCGAAAGAGGGTTTTTGTTCTGTGGACGCGGTGAGTGTGGCCGCATCCAGGATGGAGCCCGTGGGGAAACCCCGGGAAAACGATGGCCGGAAGGATCAGAAGAATTATCTTAAGGCCCTGAACCCGGTCTTTATCATAAGGGCCCGCTTTTAAGGGAGATGAAATGAACAAAATGGAT
>JAKAGP010000228.1 GCA_021825785.1 Nitrospirota bacterium | reverse complement strand
AAAAGTTGAAAAATAAATGGGTCCTCCCCTGAAAAATGCCGTGCGCAAGCCGCCCGGCTCGAAGGACACTGCCCGTAATATGCCCTCCTTTGAGGATGTCATACGTAAAACAATTGCAAGGCCCCAGCCCGAAAAACTCTCCCCGATGCTTGCAGTGCTTGCCGTCTCCCCCGCCCCGCCTCCTGAAAAACTTGACGGATGGATATTTGAGCCCAAACTGGACGGGCAGCGCTGCATAGCGTTCAAGGCGGCGGGTAAGCCGGGCGGGAAGGCGGGGGCTGTAAGGCTCCTCTCAAGGAACGGGAAGAACCTTAACGGCAATTATCCGGAGCTGCTCCCCGCGTTGCTTGAGCAGCCGGTAAACGGCTTCATAGTTGACGGAGAGGTCGTCGCCTTTAAAAACGGTTTGCCCAGCTTCTCTCAACTACAGCCCCGGATGCAGATATCGGATCCCCGAAAATCGCTTCTTAGCGGCATAGAGGTTTTCTATTACATCTTCGACCTCCTGTACATGGAAGGGCAGGACCTGATGGCCCTTCCCCTGTGGATAAGAAAAGGTATGCTCGAAAACGCGTTTTCCTGGGGCGGCCCCCTCCGCTACACCAGGCATTCCAAGGACGGACGTGCCCTTTTCAGGCGGCAGTGCGGCAAAGGCATGGAAGGGATAATAGCGAAGCGGGCCCAAGCGCCATACGTGCAGAAGCGCTCCCCGGACTGGCAGAAGTTCAAGTGCGCGGCATCTCAGGAGTTCGTTATCTGCGGCTATACCGATCCAAAGAGCGCGGGCGGGAAAGTCCGCCCTGGTGCTTTTTTTGGCGCGCTGCTTTTAGGCTATTACGACAATAGCAGGCTGGCATATTCCGGCAAAGTGGGCGCTGGTTTTGACGAGCGTACGCAGAAAGACCTCTATGAAAAACTAAGCCTGCTCGAAACGGGCGCTATGCCTTTTGCCCCTATCGAAAATCCCGGCATCATCCCCAAAAAGGGCGTCCACTGGGTGCGGCCCCGCATGGTATGCGAGATATCCTTTGGCGAATGGACGAGGGACGGTCTCCTCAGGCACCCCAGTTTCAAGGGGCTAAGGGCCGACAAGAGGCCGGAAGAGGTCCGGAAGGAGTCTTCATCTTCGTTTTTTAAAAAAGCACCATGAATGGGAGAAAAAGAAAAAATTCGCGAACGGTCAGCATAGAGGGGCATGAGATCGAGCTTACCAATCTGGAAAAGGTCCTTTTCCCGGAGCCGGGCATAACGAAATGGCAGTTCATTGAATACTACGGCCGTATGGCGCCGGTAATGCTGCCCCTTATAAAGGGGAGGGCCGTCACCCTGCACAGGTTCCCCGGAGGCCCGGAAGAGGAGAAGTTTTACCAGAAGAAGGCCCCCTCTTATTTCCCCGAATGGATCAACCGGGTGGAAGTGGACCTTGAAGGGGAAGACAAAAAAGAGGGCGGAAAAATTGGAGCCGGTCCGCACGGAAGACGGAAGCGCAAACAGATGACCATGATAACTATTGAAAACAAGGCCACGCTGGTATATCTGGCGAATTTGGCGTGTATCCCTCATGTCTGGCTGAGCCTGGCGGACGAAAAAGCCCGCTATCCGGACAGGATGGCCTTTGACTTGGACCCTCCAGGAAATAATAACGGGGGCAGGGGATTTTTTGATTTTTTCGAGCCTGTGCGGTACGCCGCTCTGATACTGAGGGAGGTACTGCGCCAGGCGGCCATTGAGCCCTATGTCATGACGACCGGCTCCAGGGGGCTGCACGTGGTTGTCCCTCTGGACAGGCAGGCCGATTTCAGGGAAACGAGGGATTTCGCCGCCCGCATCGCGGAGCTTTGCGCGGAGATGGCCCCTGAGCACTTTACGGCCGAGTTCGTGAAGCGGAAGAGGGAGGGGAGGCTTTTTATAGACACCTACCGCAATGCGTACGCGCAGACCGCGGTGGCCCCTTACGCGGTGCGCGCAAAGTCGGGCGCTCCGGTTGCCGCGCCTGTGGACTGGCAGGAGGTGGAAGACCGGAGGTTCAAGCTCTCCGCCTCAAAATACACGATAAAAAACATCTTTGCGCGGCTTGGGCGGCGGGGTGACCCATGGAAGGAAATGGGCAAAGAGGCAAAAACCTATTCGGTGAGGGAAGCGGCCGGGAAAATGGGATTTTAAGTTGCAGAAAATCCCTTTAGCCGCCGTCACCGATTTTTATGGCTCTTTTTGATATAATACGCCGGACAAATGGCAAGAAATAAAAACATTCTGAATTTTATCAAAAAGGGCAACGGGCCAGGGTGCCAATGGGGAAGCAGCCCAGTTGGTGCAGAAACGGAAAACTCCCAAAGGACGCCACTCGCTTTTATCCGCCCAATGGGTAGCAAAGGGCCTGCCTCATTTCTGAAAGGTGCGGGGCTGATGCGGCCATCCGGCATGAAAATGAAGCTGGTCATTCTTCTGCTTGCCTGGATATTCGTTTCGTTCGGGGTGCTTGCTTTTTCCTTTCTTGCGGTGGACAAACCGGGCAGCCAGCCTGAGGCTGCGCTGGTCCTGGCCTTTTATGCGGCTTTTGCCGCCTGCGGAGGGGTTGTGCTTATTGTAAGAAGGATGCTCCTTGCCCCGATGGCCGAACTATCGATGAAAGAAGATATGCTGGCGGAATCGGAGCTTAATTACCGCACCCTGTCGGCCGAAAAGGAATTCTCTGAGGCCATATTCAACTCCACGGCCAGCGGTGTGGCGGTGCTCGATGAAAACGGGAAGGTGCTGAGGATGAACCAGTCGGGTCTGGACATGCTCGATCTGTCCGCTGAGGATGCCGCCGGCAGATATATAGACTCAATAAGCGATGGGCTGGAAGAGATGAAAAGGATCATCCCCAACCTTAACCGTGAGATAAACATTAAAACGGAGGGCGGCAGGATAAAGCCCATCGGGTTCACGAATTCCCAGCTCATGGACCATGACGGGAGGCAGAAGGGGATTATCGTGGTTTTCAGGGACCTCACCGAGATAAAGAAGCTGCGGGCGGAGATAAGCAAAAAACAGCATTTTGAGTCCATGGGGAAGGTTATGGCCGGAGTGGCCCACGAGATAAGAAACCCGCTTTTCGCCGTACAGGCGATCGGGCAGATACTTGAAAGAGAGATGCCGTCCCCCCGCCACCAGGGCCTAATAAGCGCCATGCTAAAGGAAACCGGCAGGATGAAAGCCCTCATAGAGGACCTTCTTTTCTACAGCCGCCCCTCGAGGCTGGAGGTGGCCGGGTTGGACGTGGACTTTTTTTTCGAGGACATTGTCAACAGCCTGAGGCTCAACGGCTATCAGCCCAGGGTCCTGTTCAGCTGCCCTGCCCCGCTTAGGATAGAGGGGGACGGCAACAAGCTCAGGCAGGTTTTTTTAAACCTCATGGACAACGCGGCAGGGGCCTCCTGCGGCCAGGTGGAAATAAGGGCGGAGCGTAAAAACGGCATGGCCGTTATAACCATCCGGGACGACGGGAAGGGGATAGCGGAGGCCGACATGGAAAGGATATTCGACCCTTTTTTCACGACCAAAAAAGAGGGTACGGGGCTTGGGCTGCCCATATGCAGGAAGATAGTGGAGGACCACGGCGGCCGCATAGAGATCAATAGCTCCAAAGGCGAGGGTACGGCCGTGACCGTCACGATGCCCTCGATCTGAATTTTAGAAAGATAAAAAAGTCTTAGTTCCTTTTTTAATTTTTAACTAAAACTGAAAACTGCCCTGTTTGCCGCCGGGATCCTTCAGTTCGTTATGCGGGGGGCGAACGGCCTTCACTTTTCTCCCGGGAGGGGGTATGGGTATCCCGCAGGCCTCTGCCTTTTGCAAAAGGTCGTTTATGTCAAGCGGCTTTTCATAATAATGATAGGCGCCCCTGGCATAGGCGGCCTCTTTCATCTCTGGCGTGCCGTAAGCCGTCATTATTATGACTTCAGCGGATGGACTGTTCTTTTTTATGTGCTCCAGGAGATGCAGCCCCTCGAAACCGTAAACACCGCTCAGGCGTATGTCCGCTATCACCAGGTCTATATGGTGAGTCAGGAGGGCCTCCTCGGCCTCCTCGATCTTGCCTGTCGTAATGACCGACACGGCGGGACTGCTCAATAGATGGGACAGGCTGAGGAGGATAGTAGGCTCATCGTCTACTATCAGCACTTTCTTTATGTCCCCCCCCGTGCCGCTCACGGTATAAAATACATCTTCCAATCCTATTTTATCAATAGCCAGGGACACGGAAAAAGACGGCCGCCCCCGCAACGGATTTTCAGTCGGCATCTGATATACTT
>JAKAGP010000227.1 GCA_021825785.1 Nitrospirota bacterium | reverse complement strand
TCCGATCTCATCCTGAAGTTGCTGCTGCCGTGAGGGTTATGGCACGCGGTGCAGTCCTTCTCCCTTATGGGCCCGTGCCAGTCCTTGTTTGCCGCGAGATAGGCCTTCATGTTTTTGATCTTCCCGGTCGGGGTATTGTAAGTCTTGTCATGACAGGAAAGACAAAGGTCCATGGGCTGCATCCTCAGCATCTTAGCGTAATTGGTGGCATGCGGGTCGTGGCAGTTGAGACACTTTTTCCCCGTCTGCAGGGCGCCGTGCTTCGTGGTCGCAGCGGCGATCTGGTCCTTTTTCCCTGTGTGGCACGTCAGGCAGAGGTCCTCCGTGCCGTCCGCTATTAGGTTGTACTTGTAATTGGCGCTGTGCGGGCTATGGCAGTTTATGCAGCCCATCTCGACTGCGGGATGCACGTGCTTGCTGTTTTTGATCTGGTCGGCCTTGTCCGTGTGGCAGGAAAAACAGACGTTGTTGCCAACGGCGAAAAGCATCCTCGGGTTGTCAGACTGGTGGGGGTTATGGCAGACGGTGCACTGCCCTGTCGCGGCCGGCCCGTGCTGGAATTTGCCCCCCATCAGGGATTTCTTGTGGCACATGAAACAGAGGTCCGAACCGGCGGCCCGTAACTGGTATTTGTATGGAGACTGGTGGGGACTGTGGCACGCGGTGCACTCGCCGGCCTTGACGGGAGGGTGAACGGTCTTCATCGTGTCCATCCTGTCGTGGCACTGGTAGCACAGGTCCGATACATTCTTGGGGGTCGGCTTGAACTTGTGCTTGCCCACCGGCTTATGACAGAAAACGCAATCGCCAGCGGCCATCGGGCCGTGGATGAATTTGTCCTTGCCCATCCCGCTGTGGCACTTGTCGGTCACGCAGCTGTTTTTTTTCACGGCGGCCAATGCCTTTCCCCCGCCGGCCGCAAAAAGGAAAATGGAAACAACCGCCACGTACATAAACCAGGACTTCCGCACTTTACTCATCTCTGCCCTATTCCCCCTTATTTCAGGCTTCCAGGCCCCCAAAGATTTTCAGTTTTGCAAAAATCAACATATTTTATTTTAGAGCGGGTAATAATGTCCACTATTAATTTACTAGGATGCTGAAAAACTATTTACAAGCCTCTGATCCGTCATTCCCGCGCAGACGGGAATCCAATTTTTTCAATTACTTATGTGTAAAATGGATTCCCCGGTCAAGCCGGGGAATGACGAAGTTGGGACCCGGAAAATCTATTCAATTCCGCTGCTTACTTTTTGGCATGGCAATTGCTTTTCCCTGGTTTCGTTACTTATTTTGACGCGGAGCTAAAATCTCCATGAAAAATTGACGATAATTCTGGTAGGATTATGCGGTTTATAAATAAACTTAAAAGTTGATAAATTAATACGAAAATGGGGACGGGTAGATGAGGGGCAGATGTGGGCCGTACACAAAGATATTCCGGATCATCTCCGCGATCGTCCTCACGGCATCCCTCCTGCCGCCGTTTGCCGCGCACGCGGCCCACACAAGAAGCAGGGTCGTAAAGATAGGGGTCCTCGCCTACAGGGGGGCCGCTTCGGCCTACAGGAAATGGCGGCCTACCGCCGATTACCTTTCACGAAAGGTCACGGGTTACCGCTTCAGGATAGTCCCGCTTGAATTCAGACAGATAAACCCCGCGGTGACGAGAGGGGATGTGGACTTCCTGATTGCAAACCCCTCCATTTATGTGGAGCTGGAAAGCCTCTGCGGGATAAGCAGGATCGCAACCCTGAAGAATCTGGGGCCGGACGGACAGGTCACAGTATTTGGCGGGGTGATCTTTACGAAGGCCGGACGGACCGACATAAAGACCCTCGGGGACCTCAGGCACAAATCCTTTGTGGCGGTGGACAGGACCTCGCTGGGGGGCTGGAGGATGGCGCTTCTGGAACTGGAAAAAAACGGAATAGCCCCCACTCGCGATTTTTCCAGGCTGACTTTCGCCGGGACGCATGACGCTGCGGTCTACGCGGTATTGGATGGAAAGGCGGACGCGGGGACCGTCCGTACGGACATACTGGAGCGGATGGCTGCCAGGGGAAAGATCGATCTGAAGGAGTTCCGCGTGCTGGGCCGGAAGCATTACAGGGATTTCCCCTACCTGGCTAGCACGGCCCTCTATCCCGAATGGCCGTTTGCCAAGCTGAAGGCCACCCCGGATGAATTATCGCGCAAGGTAGCCCTGGCGCTCTTCGAGATGCCCGCCGGATCGCCGGCGGCAAGGAGGGCGGGCATCGCCGGTTGGACGGTCCCGCTGGATTACAATCCTGTCCTGAAACTCCAGAAAGACCTCCGCCTGGGCCTTTACAAGGACTTCGGAAAGATCACCCTTCGCGATGCCCTCGCGCAATACGGGCCGTGGCTGCTGCTGATAATGGCGGTCCTGGGCCTCGTAATCGCCGCCGCCCTCTACGTGATGGGACTGAACCGTAAGTTGCGGCAGTCCAGACTGGGGCTGGAGGCTGCGAAAAGGGACCTGGAACTGAAGGTGAAGGAAAGGACGGAGGAGCTTGAGGCGCTGAACCGGAACCTTCTCCAGGAGATCTCGGAGCGCAAGCAGGCGGAGGCGAAGCTCTCCGAGGCCAAGCAGGACTGGGAAAACACGTTCGACTCCATAACCGACATGATCACCATACACGACGCGGAGTTCAACATCATACGCTGCAACAGGGTGGCCAGGGAGATGCTTAATCTGCCAGCCCTCGAGGAAAGCGCCGTTAAATGCTTCGCGAGCTACCACGGCGAGAATTGCCCCCCGAAGGGGTGCCTGAGCTGCAAGAGCATGGTCACCTGCCAGCCCTCCAGTTTCATCAATTTCGAGCCGCACCTGAAGAAGTTTCTTGAATTCCGGGCGATCCCCCGTTTCGGGAAAGACGGCAGGTGCACGGGTCTGATCCACGTGGTCAGGGACATGACGGAATGGAAACGGATGGAAGACGCCCGCCAGGACCAGCTCAAATTCCTCCAGACCTTAATCGATGCCATCCCCGCCCCCGTCTTCTATAAAAACGCGCAGGGCGTATACCTGGGCTGCAACAGCGCCTTTGAGGCCATGGCCGGGTTAAGCAGGGACGAGATCATAGGCAAAAGCGTCCGGGAGGTCGCGCCGGAGGGCCTGGCCGGGCTCCACGGCGAAACCGATGGCGGCCCGCAGGCGCACTCCGAAGTGCAGGTCTCCGAGGGCAGTGTCGTCCATGCCGATGGGAGCCGGCATGAGGTGATCTTCTACAAGGCCGCCTTCCACACCGCCAATGGCGGAGTTGACGGCATGGTCGGCACCATCCTGGACATCACCGAGCGCAAGCACCTGGAGGAGGCGCTCAGGGAAAGCGAAAGCCGGTTCAGGACGATAATCGAATCCGAGCCCCAGTGCGTGAAACTGCTCGACAGCAACGGCCTGCTGCTTTTGATGAACCCCGCGGGGCTCAAAATGATAGAGGCGGACTCCCTGGAGCAGGTCAGGGGGGCGAACGTCTCCGGACTGCTCGTGCCCGAATACCGCCCGGATTTCAGGAGGCTCATGACGAAGGTATTCAGGGGCGAACCGGCGACCGTTGAATTCGAGATCACCGGCCTGCGCGGAACGAGCCGGAGGATGACGACGCATGCGGTCCCCTTCAGGAACGCGAAGGGCGAGATCACCGCGCTTCTTGCCATCTCAACCGACGTAACGGAGCACAGGATGCTCGAGGAGCAGTTCAGGCACGCCCAGAAGATGGAGGCCGTCGGCAAGCTTGCGGGCGGCATCGCGCACGACTTCAACAACATACTGTCCGCCATAATCGGCTACGCCGACCTGATGAAGGTGAAACTGAAAGACGGCGGCACGCTCGCCCATTATGCGGAGCAGATACTTCTGGCGTCCCAGAAGGCGTCAAATCTGGTCAAAAGCCTCCTCGCCTTCAGCCGTAAACAGGAGATAAGCCTTAAGCCGGTGGACCTGAACGAGCTTATAAGGGGGTTCGAAAAATTCCTCCTGAGGCTGATCAGGGAGGACATCGAGCTCTCGATCAGGAGCAGCGGGGCCGGGCTCACCGTAATGGCGGACAGCGGCCAGATGGAGCAGGTGCTGATGAACCTGGCGGCCAATGCCAGGGACGCAATGCCGGACGGGGGACGCCTGGTCATAGAGACGGAGAGCGTCTTTTTGAACGAGGAGGCGGCAAGGATCAATAACTTCGCCAGGCCCGGCAGGTACGCCGTTGTCTCGGTGACGGACACGGGGACCGGCATGGACCAGCAGGTCAGAAAGAGGATATTCGACCCGTTCTTCACCACCAAGG
>JAKAGP010000226.1 GCA_021825785.1 Nitrospirota bacterium | reverse complement strand
GACGGAGTTGTAATCAGGAAAGGAACAAAACTCATATCCAATGTAGTTATAGAAGGCAGCGTGGAAATAGGGGGCGATTGCATAATTTACCCATTTGCAACCATTGGACTTCCTCCGCAGGACCTTAAATATAAAAATGAAAAAACCGGCGTGAAAATCGGCAAAAAGAACATTATAAGGGAATATGCCTCCATTCACAGGGCTTCTGTAGGAGGAGACGGCTTAACGGAAATTGGAGATTCAAACTTCTTGATGTCATATGTGCACATTGCTCACGACTGCAAAATCGGCAATTCAACTATAATGGCCAACATAGCAACACTTGCAGGACATGTAATTGTTGAAGATTTTGCATATATAGGAGGCATGGTGGTAGTGCACCAGTTTACGCGCATAGGCGCACATTCGATGGTCGGCGGTTTCAGCGGCATAGGACAGGACATACCGCCTTACACCATCGCATCGGGCCCCAGGGCAAAGCTTTACGGGCTCAACCTGGTCGGCCTCAAGCGGCATGGCTACTCCAAGGAGACCATAGCAGACCTCTCCAGGGCGTACAAGATACTTTTCAGGAGCAAGCAAACACTGAAGGAAGCGATAAAAAAAGTGCAGGAAGACATCACCAGGACACCGGAGCTTGACCGCCTGCTGGACTTTGTAAAGACCTCAAAACGCGGCATCTGCCGTCCTACGGCTGCCAAAACCTCCCTTTAGATGGCAAAGACCGTAGGGCTCATAGCGGGCATGGGCAAGCTGCCACGTTTCATCGCAAAAGACGCGAGGGAGCGGGGCTACAGGGTTGTGGCCGTCGGGCTTGATCCCGTAGCCGATGATGAAGGTCTGGAGGCCTCGGTGGATGTGCTTGAGCGGATAAACGTAGGCAAGCTGGACAAGGTCATCAAAACCCTGAAGCGAAACGGCGTGGCCGAGGCCGTAATGGCTGGCAAGGTGCCAAAGGAACTGTTATACAAAAGCCGCATCACGCCTGATCTGAGGGCGGTAAAACTCCTCTGGACGCTTAAGGACAGGAGCGACGACACCCTGCTGTTAGCCATTACAGGAGAACTGGAAAAAGACGGCATCCGGCTGCTTGAGACCACCTCCTTCTGCTCCGGCCTGCTTGCCCCTGAAGGCGGCATAACCAAAAGACAGCCCACCAAAGCGCAGTGGAAGGACATTGAGTGGGGGTTTGGGATGGCAAAGGAGATAGGCCGTCTGGACATAGGGCAGACAGTGGTGGTAAAGGGCCAGGCGGTAATGGCGGTGGAAGCCATAGAAGGCACGGACAGGGCGATCAAAAGAGGCGGAAAACTGGCCGGCGGGGGGGCCGTTGTGGTCAAGACGGCAAAGCCCGCGCAGGACCTGCGCTTCGACGTTCCGGCAGTAGGGCTGAGCACCGTTCTGGCGATGATCGAGGCGGAAGCCGCCGTGCTGGCCGTTGAGGCCGGGGCTACCCTTCTGCTAGAAAAAGAGAAAGTATTGAAAGAGGCCGAAGAAGCGGGTATAGCCATAGTGGGCTACACGCCCCGCCGCCGTTAGTTTTTCCCTCGCTCCCGATCTGTCCTTATTTTTCCAGAAGGGATAAATCAAAATGGATGACCATCCCGGCCCCTTTGCCATGCAGGCCCGTCTTTTTCCCGTCCAGGATCTTCAGACTGCCCATAAGCTGTTTGGCAAGCGCGTCCACGAGTCTCAATCCTAGAGAGCTGGCTTGCCCGATCTGGAACCCTGCCGGAAAACCGGCTCCATTATCCGAGCAGGCAAGCTCTACATCATTCCCGGTGGCCTTTAAAGAAATTCTGATCTCGCCATTTTCTTGTGTATGGAACGCGTGTTTTAAGGAATTCGAGACCAGCTCGTTCACTATCAGGCCGCACGGCGTGGCTACATATAAAGAGACCGGGACAGAATCCATTTCCATATCCAGCCTTATGTCCTTTGCCTTATAATCTTTGACAGCAAACCGGGCAAGCTGTTCCAGATAATCCTTAAGGTCCAGCTTTGAAAGTTCCTTCGTCTCATAAAGCATCTGATGGACCAGCGCCATCGAATTGATCCTGCCCTGGGCCTCTTTGAACAGCTGCCGGACCTCGGAGTTTTTCGTAGTGTTCATCTGAAGAGTAAGCATGCTGGAAATGACATGCATATTGTTTTTTGTCCTATGGTAAAGCTCCTTAAGCAGGATCTCCTTTTCATTCAGGGAATCCTTGAGGGCCAGTTCGGACAATTTTCGCGCCATGGCGGCCGCCACAGTGTCAGTTACCGTCTCCATCAGATCGAGCTCTTCTTCCGTGAAACGCGTACGGTCGCGCGTTCCAAATGAAAGCGTTCCGATCGTTTTCCCATTATATACGAGCGGATGACAGGCGTAGGCTTTTACCCCAAAGGAGCTTACGAGACCGGTTTTTCCGTCAGGATTACCGGGTATGTCTCCGGCAATTGTCCTGCGTTCGTCCCTCGCGACGCATCCACAAACAGCAACCTCGAAATCGAGGTGCTCTATTTGTCTGGCGACCGCATCCGGAATGCCATGCCAGGCGTTCAAATGCATCCGCTGTGTCCCGTTTTCAATGAGGTAATTAAAAAAGACATGGCAGTTCAGATATCTCATCACCTTCCCGGCCAGGACCTGGATGATCTTTTCCGGCGACTCGGTGGATAAAAGCATCCTTGCTGATTCGGCGAGAAGCTCTATTTTTTCTTTTTCTTTTCTCAATGCTTCTTCGGCACGCTTGCGTTCTGTGATCTCGGCCTGAAGCACAATGTTTGTATGTTTAAGTTCCTGCTGGGCGGACATAAGCTCCCGGTTTTTCATTACCGCCGTTTCGTAAGAGGAAAGCAGGAGGTCCAGAATATGCTCACGCCCGGAAGTAATTAGATATTTTTGATCTCCAAAGATTATCTCGGCGCCGGTTTCGATCTTTTCCCTTTTCCCGGCCCTGGCTGCGAAGAGCGCTCTGTTGATCCGCTCAATAAGATACGTTGGGTCATATGGTTTTGTAATGAAATTGTCCGCCCTGCATTCCAGTCCCTTCAGGACGTCCCCGGCGTCCGAAAGAGCGGTAAGGAGGATTACCGGAACCCGCTTCAGACCCTCTTCATCTTTCATTTTTTTGCACAGTTCGAAGCCATCCATTTCAGGCATTACTATATCGCTGATTACAAGGTCGGGTTTATGCTTACGCATGTGCGCAAACGCTTTTTTACCGTTTATTGCGACCGAGACGCTGTAACCATTGTTTTCCAGGACGTATTTAAGCCCTACCGCCTGCGTTTGGCTGTCCTCTACGATCAGTATCTCCACTTTATTAAGCCCGTCGGCAAATGACCGTTTCATTAATAGGCGTTCCTTTTTTTGGCGAGTTCGTTAAGTTCGGCCGTGATCTTATCCGGGGGAAGCACCAGTGTTGCCGCGTCCAGCCGGACGGCGGCTTCGGGAAGACCATAAACGGCGGAACTCTCTTTATCCTGCGCTATCGTGACCGCTCCTTTATTGCGCAGCAGTTTCATTTCTTCCGCGCCATCATTGCCCATACCTGTCAGCAATACGGCCCCGGCGGCCCCGCCGTATGCCCTGGCCAGGGAACGGAACAAATAGGATATGGAAGGACGCGCACCATGCTCAGGCACGCCTTCTGATAAAAAGATAGTATTGTCGCCATTTACCCCCATTTGAAATCCGTCAGGCGCGAAATATACGTTTCCAGGGAGCATCATCTCCTCATTTTTCGCTATATGGAGGGGCACGCGGCTGGTCCCGCCAAGCCAGTTCAGCATTCCCGGGAGAAAGCCCGGCGCCATATGCTGTACTATAAGGAGCGGAAAAGGCAGCCCGGGGTCAAGCCCGCTCAGGATTGCCTGAAGTACGGGAGGGCCGCCCGCCGATGCGCCAATAGCTACAAGTTTTACTTCCCGTTCTGTTTCATTACGGAGTCTCTCAGGCATTGAAGAGGATACTGGTTTTTTCGAATCGAAACGAGACCAGCGGCGCACCACCACGACCTCGGACATAAGACGGACCGTCTTGACCAGTTCCTGGACCGATGCCGCGTGACCCGGATGGCCAAATCCATAAGGCCTTTGCACGACCGCAAGAGCACCCGCCTCCATGGCACGGAAGGTCGTGTCCACCTCACCGGGATCCCAGCTGCCGCTTACGATCACAATAGGGACCGGATTTGTTTCCATGATCTGCCTGGCGGCCTTTATGCCATTCATTCCGGGCATGTAGATGTCCATAGTAATGACATCGGGCCGCTTCTTGTCCACGAACTCAAGGGCCTCCCGCCCATCGGAAACCGCGCCTATCA
>JAKAGP010000225.1 GCA_021825785.1 Nitrospirota bacterium | reverse complement strand
AAAGGGCGTTTGGCGAATGGGAAGGGATGCGTTTTGACGAGATAGAAAAAAAATACCCCAGGGAGTTCGCCAGGTGGGTAAGCGACCCGTTCGTCAACAATCCGGTAGGGGGTGAGACGAGCAGCATGGTCAAACGGCGCGCCCTTCGCGCCCTTAAAGAGATAATGGGGCCAGAAAAAAAATTGCCTGGGGGCAGGGTGGCCGCAATAGTATCTCATAATGGCATATTAAGGACGCTGCTTTGCCATTTCCTGGGCATGCCGTACAGGAACATATTCAGGGTCTCTCTTGATTTCGGCTGCCTGAGCCTTGTGGAGATCTACGAGGACAGGACCCCGGTCGTCAAATTCATGAACTATTCGCTGATGGATCAAACAAAAACAAAAACAAAAACAAAAATAAAAAACCCAATTGATCATATTTCAGGGGCGAAGCAAAAATGGACAGCGGGCGTAACCCGAAGGGCAAGCGAGCGAATATGATAGATCGTGAATTCCTCACATTCGATGCCCGGAGGGCATAAAAAGATGACAAAAGGCGCAGCGGCCCGGACATTAAGGTCTCTCATGGTACTTGGCACTGGTTCCGGCGTCGGGAAAAGCCTTATTGTGACCGGCCTTTTGCGGATATTCTCAGACATGGGATTTGATGCCGCCCCCTTCAAGGCGCAGAACATGGCGCTGAACTGCTTCATAACGAGAGACGGGGGAGAGATAGGCCGGGCGCAGGCGTTGCAGGCCGAGGCCGCAAGGGTCGAGGCCTCGACGGACATGAACCCGATTCTCCTTAAGGCAACAGGGGATGCCGGCTGCCAGGTAATAGCGGATGGCCGGTCGATCGGCAACATGACCGCCCGCGAGTACTATGCGTACGGGGTCGAAGCCTGGCGGATAGTGACCTCCGCATACCAGAGGCTTGCTGGGAAGCATGAGCTGATCGTAATGGAGGGAGCGGGCAGCCCTTCCGAGATAAACCTGATGGACAAGGATATCGTGAACATGAGGATGGCAAAGCATGCCGGCGCGCCGGCCCTCCTGGTGGGCGATATAGAAAAAGGAGGCGTGTTCGCCTCCCTTTACGGGACTTTTTTGCTTCAGGGTGCAGACAGCGGCCTGATACGGGGCTTCATAATCAACAAATTCAGGGGCGACATGGACATACTTACCCCCGGCCTCCATATGCTGGCAGAGAAGACCGGGATGCCCTGTCTGGGCGTCCTGCCGTATATGAAGCACTCCCTTTCTGAAGAAGACTCCCTGTCGCTTTCGGAAGCAAGCCGCGGTTTTTCCCCGGGCGGGAAGGCGTTGAGGATTGTTGTGGTCAGAAACCGCTTCATATCCAACTTCACGGATTTCGAGCCCCTCGCGCTTGAGCCCGACGTGGAGGTCATATATTCGCTGAGACCAAGGGAGATCGAAGGGGCCGATCTTGTCATCATACCCGGCTCCAAGAACACAAGCAGAGACCTGCTTTTTCTCCGGCAGTCCGGCGTGGAGGCGTCAATAAAAGAAGCGGTGAAAAAGAGTGTCCCGCTTATAGGGATGTGCGGCGGTTTTCAGATGCTTGGGCATGCCATAAAGGACCCTTTTGGAGTTGAAAGCGAATTCAAGGAGATAAAAGGCATGGGGCTTCTGGATATCGAGACAGTGCTTGAGGACCCGAAAGTGACGACTCAAGTTGAAGTCATAGAAGCGGCCCAGGCAGAAGCGGGGCAGGTAAAGGACACAGAGGCGGGCAGGGCTGAAAAAACAAAAAAAGTAAAAATCACGGGTTATGAGGTCCATATGGGGCGCTCCACCGGGGACATCGGCCTGTTCAAGCTTAAACGCCTGGCAACCGGGGAGGCCGTTCTGGACGGGTCCAGAAAAGCGGGTGTCTGGGGCACTTACATTCACGGTCTGTTTGATAACGATGCCTTCCGGGGCAGGCTTCTAAACGGTTTAAGGGCGCGCGCGGGTTTGCCGGAAAGGGAGAAGCCTGTCAACTATAGCGCAATAAAGGAAGAAGGCATTAATGCCCTGGCGGACGCGATCAGGGACAACCTGGACATGCGCTATATCGAAAGTCTCATAAAGCGATGCACAGAATAATAGTCCTTGGGCTTGCCCTGGCACTGGATCTTGCAATCGGGGAGCCGGAATGGTTTTTCTTTCATCCGGTCAGGGTAATAGGGAAAGCAATCGAGGTCCTCGAATGGGTTTTAAGAAGGGTGATGCCTAAAAAGCCGCGCCTGGCAGGTCTCGTCCTTTGCCTGGCGGTGGTTGTGGGCACTTACTGGGTGACCCTCCTTGCGGTTAACGCCCTTGAGGGCTATCTTTCACGTTGGGCGCTGCCCGCCCTTGCTGTGCTCCTTTATACGACTATCGCCCTTAGGGGGCTTTCAGGCGAAGCAGCAAAGATCACGGCGTTTGTAAAGGCCGGAGAGATGGACAAGGCCCGCGCTGGCCTTAAAGGCCTTGTAGGCAGGGATACCGGGGGACTGGATGCCCCATCCGCCCTGAAGGCCGTTATAGAAAGCCTTGCTGAAAACGCATCGGACGGCGTCCTTGCGCCGGTGTTTTTCTATCTGCTCGGAGGCATCCCGCTTGCCATGGCCTATAAGGCCATAAACACGCTGGACTCAATGGTGGGCTACAGGAACGAAAAATACAGGCTTTTCGGATGGGCCTCCGCCAGGCTTGATGACCTTGCCAACCTGCTGCCATCGAGGCTCACCGGGGTTTCCCTTTGCATTGCCTCTGCCGTTACGGGGCATGGGCTTGGGTTGCCGGTAAAGACCATGCTCAGAGATGGACGGAAACACCCAAGTCCCAACAGCGGTGTGCCCATGGCCGCAATGGCTGGGGCGCTTAATGTCACCCTCGGCGGTCCTGCAATGTACGGAGGCAAGCTCATTGAAAAGCCTTTTATCGGCAACGGGCCTTTGCCGCTGGATGCGGAAAGGGCGGAAACGGCGCAAAGACTTACCATGCTGGGCTGTCTTCTTGGCGCTGCAATAATTGCGGTCGTGGTAACAGGCCTTGCCTCCAGCCTGATCGGATAGTGTTTTGCATGGACAATAACATGAATAAAAAACCTCACTCCGCTCGTGTTCGCAGGGGTAACGCATGCGTGCACGGGGGCGACATCTACGGGGCCTCGCGCCTCACGGGAATTCCCGTTCATAAGATAATCGATTTCAGCGCATCGATAAATCCACTGGGGGCATCGCCCAGAGCGCTCAAGGCTGCAGCGGCTGCTATGGACAACCAAAGGATCCGGAATTATCCTCCTCCCCATGCGGACGGGCTTGCCCTACGGATAGCGGAGATGCTTGGCGCCGGGGTGCATAAGAACGGGGAGCGGCAGGTGATCACCGGAAACGGCAGCACGGAGCTTATATACCTTTTACCCCGCGCCTTAAGGCCAAAGACCGTTTTGATACATAACCCCACATTCAGCGAATACAGACGGGCGGCGCTGCTTTCTGGGGCAAGATTATTGAGCGCAAATAAAAACCTCTCAGTAAAAAGGGGAATCTCATCAGAAAAAGAGTGTATCTCTTTAGATTGTGATGTTTTATTTGATTTTGACCGCTTCGCGCGCGCAATGCGCGAGGCTGATATGGCTTACATCTGCAACCCCAATAATCCCACCGGAGAATTGACCGGCAGAGAGGTTATGGCCGCGCTGGCCCGGGAGGCTAAAAAAGCCCGCTGTCATCTTGTGGTGGACGAGGCGTTCATTGATTTTTGTCCGGGGCAATCATTGGCCGGAGAGACGGCCAAAGGGGATAAAAACAAAAACCCCTGGCTCATAATCCTGCGGTCCATGACCAAGTTCCATGCCCTTACGGGGCTGCGGATGGGCTATGCGGTTTTCGGCTCCGCCCAAACCGCAAAAAAGGTCCTGGAATACAAAGAGCCATGGAGCGTGAACATCCCCGCCATGGAGGCCGCGATGGCCGCGCTGGATGATGGCGAACACGCGGAAAAAACCCTCAGGCTGATGGAAAAGGAGAAGAATTACATCGGTGGGCAATTGAGAGAGGCCGGCATCTGGCACCTTAAACCAGCCGCCAATTTCTTTCTGATAAGGATCAAAAGACCCGGCGAGCTCGTAAAACGGCTGTTACAAAAAGGGATGCTTGTCAGGGACTGTTCAAATTTCGAAGGATTGGGAGAGGGTTTCATAAGGATCGCCATAAAAAAGAGGGGGGAAAACAGGCTTCTCTTAAACTGCATCCGGGATTTCCTGCTCAAATAGTTTCCTGATAATTAAACTTAGTAAGTCCTTTAATAATATAGAAAATACATTGACAAAAGAGTTTCGAATCTCTTAACATCTT
>JAKAGP010000224.1 GCA_021825785.1 Nitrospirota bacterium | reverse complement strand
GATCTTGAACCCGACCAGCATAATGGGGGCCACAAAGAGGGTTGCGGAGTTTCTTGCAATGAGGATGAACAGTTCCTCCCTCACCCGGTTTACGACCGTGAGGTTCGGCAACGTCCTGGGCAGCAACGGCAGCGTGGTCCCCACTTTCAGGGAGCAGCTCAAGAGGGGCGGGCCGCTTACCATCACACATCCGGATGTGAAGAGGTTTTTCATGCTTACGGAGGAGGCGGTCCACCTGGTGCTGGTCGCGGCGGCAGCCGGCAAGGGAGGAGAGATCTTCGTCCTCGAAATGGGAGAGCAGATAAAAGTGTTGGACCTGGCCCTGAATATGATAAAGCTTTCGGGGCTTGTCCCATATGAAGAGATAAAGATAGAATTCATGGGGCTCAGGCCCGGAGAGAAGCTCTATGAAGAGCTCTTTGATGAGACTGAGGAGGTTGTCCCTTCCCCTTTTGAAAAACTCAGAATGGCGGTCCCGGGAAAGGTGCCTAGCCGTGAGGAACTGGAATGGCATTTGAGCGCCTTGAGGGACCACCTTTCAAGAAGAGACCCCGGAGGGGCCGTTTCGGAACTGCGGAAGATAGTGCCTAATTTTGTTGGGCAGGAAGATGCAGCCGTTCAGATCAAAAACCGGTTTTTTCGTCGTGGAACTTTTGAAGATAGGTCGTGATCTCGTGCTCGAAGTTGCTGCTCAGAACCTCTTTCCCAATGCCGTTTTTGATCTCGTCCAGCCCCCAGAACCTGATCTCATCTATCTCCTCGGGGTTGAACTTAAACCCGCTTTCGATAACTGAGCGGAACGTGTAGACGAGCTCCGTCTCATACGGATTTGAATGTTTGTAGGAGTGGAGGAACTCAATCGGGCCCTCCACTCCAAGTTCTTCCTTCATTTCGCGCAGCGCCGCAGCCTCCGGACTTTCGCCCGGGTCCACATGGCCGCCCACCGACGTGTCCCACAAGCCAGGGGCCACGTCTTTTTTTATGGAGCGCTTCTGCAAAAGTATTTCGCCCTTCCGGTTGAAGACAAGCACATGAGCGACCCTGTGCATGAGTGCGGGGTTGCCGTGTATCTCAGAGCGGCGGGCGATACCCGTCACCTGGCCTGCCTCGTTAACTATCTCCAGAAGCTCCTCGGGCATCTTAGTCGTCATCCCCCCTGCCATGCCCGTGTCCCCAGCCCTCGCCATGGCGGCGGTCGTGCCAGTCCCCATGGTCTCCATGTCCATGACCGCGGTCGTCATCCTGCCAGTGGGGATGTCTTTCGTCCCTGCCATGCCCGTCCCTGCCATGTCCGGCATAGTATCTCTGAATGGAAGCGAAATCTTCCCCGCGGTCCCTCCGTTCGATTATCTCTTCCGGCGGCACATGGTAATAGGATGAGATGAACCTTAAATTGACCATATTGACTATGTCCGGGTCGGTCAAATACCTGCGGCCCCGGTGCATGTAATACCCGTATGCCCTGCCATAGGGGGGGCCCATTCTTTCTACCCTCACCGGCACATAATATATGTCCGGATTCAGACGAAGGGCCATCGTGATGCGCCACCAGCTGTACCCCCTGCGCCGCATACTAATTATCTTGTATGGTGAGCAATGGGCCCTCCGCGCAAGGTAAAGGACAACAGGAGCGTCATTCTCCGGGACATCCCTCTGCACTACCACAACCTCCCTCTGTGGGGTCTGGTAGTAGTCACCAGCCGAGAGAAAGAAATTGTTCAGACCGCCGTTGCCGATCGAAAAACCAAGGTTGATCCCTGCCATGGCCGGCGCGGCCACCAATATGGAACCCAAGACCAGAAAAAGGGAAACGAGCCTCTCTTTCCTCATCCTATGCCAAATTCTCCTTTCGACATGATAGTATTGTAATCCAAACAATAAAAAAACTCATTTCTGAAATAGTTGCTGATTGGCTATTATAGGCAAGCCCGATGAAAAAAAATGTGATTTTGGGATGGTGTTTTTATGATTTCGCGAATGCGAGTTACTCCGCTGTAATAACGGCGGTGATCTTTCCCGTTTTTTACGCGAACCGCATTGTTGGAAATGCCGCGGGCCTGGGCGATCTTTGGTGGGGAAGGGCCGTCTCCGTAAGCATGCTGATAGCCGCGGTCTCCTCGCCTTTTGCTGGGGGTATTGCGGACAGGGCCGGCAGGAGGAAACGGTTTCTTGTTTTTTATACCATGGTATGCATTATTTTCGTGGCCATGTTCTCTTTCCTCAAGACTGGCTCCGTAATCGAGGGGTTCCTGTTGATAGTGGGCGCCAATGCGGCCAGGGAAGGGGGGCTTGTGTTCTACAACGCCTTTTTGCCAGACCTTGCCCCATGGCAATATTGGGGGCGTATTTCAGCCCTTGGCTTTGCGCTTGGTTACGCAGGCGCCATCTGTGCGCTTCTTATAGCCCTTCCCCTGCTCAAAACAGGCCATTTCCCCTACATATGGCTTTCTGTGTCTGCGTTTTTCCTTGTTTTCTCGCTTCCTGCCTTTTTCCTTCTGCCGCGGGATGTCCCGGCAAAGGACAGCGTGCTCCAATATGCGGTTGATGGGACAAAAAAAGCGATTTCCACGTTAAAGGGGTTATGGTTGAAAAACCGGGAGTCCCGGAGATTCCTTTTGTCATATCTCCTTTACCAGGACGGAGTGAACACTGTGATAGTGTTTTCGAGCATCTTCGCCACTGTCAGTCTTGGTTTCAATCCCATGGAACTCGTTTTGCTTTATCTGGCGGTGCAGGTCACTGCCTTTCTTGGCTCCGTGGCAGCGGCAAAGCCGATCGACTCGTGGGGACCAAAAAAAGTTATAGTGCTTACCCTGTTGTTATGGGTACTGGTGACAGTGGCAGCCTGCGTTATAAGACAGAAGGCCCAGTTCTGGGCAGTGGCCGGCGTTGCAGGCTTGGGGCTTGGCAGCGTACAGGCCGCGTCGAGGGCCCTTTTTTCGAGGTTCGTTCCCGAAGGGAGGGAGGCCGAATATTTTGGTGTCTATGGCATGGTAGGGAAGACCTCGGCGATTGCCGGCCCGCTTATTTTCGGGCTGATATCACACGCAACCGGCTCGCAGAGGCCGGCAATTGCCGCAGTAGGTCTCCTTTTTCTCCTGGGTCTGGCCATTATCGGTCCTTTTAAGGAACCAGGGGCGCAACGGGACGGCTTCAGGACGGAAGGCAGTAAGATTAAAAAATAAGAAATCAAAAAAAACAACGGCCGGTTCGAATATAATAGGTATATGAGACCTGTGATAGACGTGGAAAAATGCATCGGTTGCGGAAACTGCCAGGAAGTTTGCCCCGCTGTGTTTCACCTGAATCAGGACCTGGGTAAGGCGGAGGTCATGGACCCGGAAGGGTGCGAATTTTCCGGCTGCTGCGAAGCGGCCGCTGAAAACTGCCCGGTGGAAGCCATTACCCTGGAAGAAGGCGAATAAGAAAACGCATAAAAATGGATAGCGAGCGCACCCCGAAGGGCCAGCGAGCGAATCCAATCGATTGAAAAATCTCTGCATTCGATGCCCGAAGGGCATAAAAAGCCCGGGGAAATGGGGTTTTCCCCAGGCGGAAAGCCTTAGCGAGTGGGAGGGTTTCATCTCGGTTAAGGCTAAATTTATTATAGCAACTCCTTTATTTATAGTCAAAGTTTTAAAAACTCCCTGGATATTCAGAACAACTCCTACGATTATTACAAAAAAATATGTAAATTTTGTAATATAGAAGGGTATGTTCCTAGACCGGCGAGGGAGGATTATGATCCGTTGAGGAAATTACTTGTTCTTAGCCTCATGATACCGGCCTCTCTTTTATTTGCCTGCCAGAAAAGCGGAACCAGCGGGCAGCAAGGCCAGGCTGGACAATATGGATATGCAGGCTCCCAGGTGGATGCAGATAGCCAACTGCGGGTGCTTAAGGTGGTTGTTAGCCAGGACCCCAAGAATCTCAGGGCTTGGATAGATCTGGGCAATGCGGCGATGGATTCAGGAAGGTACAAGGACGCGATAGACGCATATCATGCCGCACTGAAACTGGACCCTAAAGACCTGGATGTTAGAGTGGACATGGGCACCTGCTACAGGAATATAGGACAGTCTCTTAAAGCAGTAGAGGAGTACAAGAAGGTCCTTGCAGTAAATCCCAATCATGCCATTGCCTTAAGGAACATGGGCGTAGTGCTTGCGTACGACTTGCACCAGAAAAAAGAAGCGGTCAAGATGTTCAAGGCGTATATCAAACAAAGCCCTTCAGCCCCTGATGCGGGCGCAGTCAGGCAGGAGATAGCCAAGATCGAGGGGCCTGCTGTAGCGTCCCGTAAGTAACCTTGCCGTTCTGCAAATAAA
>JAKAGP010000223.1 GCA_021825785.1 Nitrospirota bacterium | reverse complement strand
CGGGCTAAAAACCTTTATAAAAAAGGATGTTAGGGTTTTTATCTTGAACAAAAAAACGCAAAAAAAGGCAATGGTGAGCCAAAGGCCGCTTGGCATCGCGCCTGATGACCGGCCTCAATTACATTGCCCTTTTGTTGACGAAATTTCAAAAATTTCTTTAAAATGCAGAGTGAGCGGCAGCGATTTCCATAGCCGGGTGAAAAACCTCGAATCCATTGACAAGACCCACATCTGGCATCCCTTCACCCAGATGAAGGAATGGGCCGAGGGCGCGCCGCTGATAATAACGGAGGGAAGGGACTGCTTCATAAAGGACATCAGGGGCAGATGGTATCTTGACGGCGTTTCGTCCCTCTGGGTAAACATCTTCGGCCACAGGAAAAAGGAGATCGACGAGGCCATAGCCGGACAACTGAAAAAAGCCGCCCACACGACCCTCCTTGGGCTTGCCGGCGAGGCATCGATAGAGTTGGCGGGAAAGCTCGCCCGGCTCATGGAAAAAAGTTTTACTCCGCCCGCAAAAAACAGGCGCCTGACAAGGATATTCTACTCCGACAACGGCTCCACGGCAGTCGAGGTCTCGCTTAAGATGGCGTTTCAGTACTGGCGGCAAAAAGGGGAAAAAAGAAAACGGATATTCGTCTCGCTTGAAAACGGCTACCACGGGGACACGCTCGGGGCCGTGAGCGTCGGAGGAGTGGACATCTTCCATGCCGCCTTCGGCCCCCTGCTCTTCGAGACCCTCAGGGCCCCGTCCCCCTATTGCTACAGGTGCGGCCTCGGGCTCCGTCATCTGGACTGCGGCCTTGCCTGCGCCGAAGCTCTGGAAGACATATTCAGGACGCGCCACGACGAGATAGCCGCATTCATAATGGAGCCGCTGGTGCAAGCTGCAGGCGGCATGATCATCCATCCCCGGGGCTATTTAAGCAGGGTAAGGGGACTCTGCGAGAAATACGGCGTGCTCTTCATCGCGGACGAGGTGGCCACAGGGTTTGGCAGGACAGGCAGGATGTTCGCCTGCGAGCACGAAGGGGTGACACCGGATATAATATGCATCTCGAAGGGGATAACGGGCGGCTATCTGCCGCTTGCCGCAACGATCACCAACGAAGAGGTCTACGGCGCTTTTCTGGGCGGTTTCGAGGAGCTTAAGACTTTTTTCCACGGCCACTCCTATACAGGCAACCCCCTGGCCTGCGCCGCCGCCTCTGCGGCGCTTGGAATCTTCGGGAAGGAGAAGGTCCTGGAGGGTCTCCCTGAAAAGACGGAGCTGCTTGCCGCGGAACTGAAACATCTGGCATCGGGCGCGGGCGGCGGCGTGGCGGGAGTGGGCGAGGCAAAAAACCTCGGGCTTATGGGGCGGATCGAACTGGTAAAAGACAGGGAAAGCCGGCAGCCATATGACTGGGGGGAGCGCATCGGATGGAAGGTGGCCAATAATGCCCTCGAGGGCGGCCTCTTCATCCGCCCGCTTGGCAATGTGATAGTCATTATGCCGCCGCTTGCCATAAGCCCTGAAAATCTGAAACGGATGATGGATGTCATCCGGGCAAGCATAGAGGCCGTCACCGGCCGGTAAACGGCAGGGCCTTTCACACCTTTGAAGATGATGGGCCTGCGTCAGATTTTTGGCTGAGCATTTTGCTTGTTTTTTTGCTATCTTATTAGAACCTGTCTCAAAATTGATTCTTAAGCGAAAGAGGGAGGAAATCGTGGCAGACAAGGAGGAAAAGGGAAATCGCCCGGAGGCGCAGCAGCGCTGCGTTGAGAACGGTTTCTCTTTTGCGACACCGTATGACGCGATTTCAGCCTCTTGCAGCAGAAGCAATTTTGAGATAGGTTCTTGTATATACGGGGCAGCCGGGCAACACTTCCAAAGGAGGACTGCATGAAGCATCTTAGCGACGTTGTGGAGGCAAATGGCGCTGTAAAACTGAAGGACAGGACCGCATTCATTGAAAACCTGGACAGCATCGTCCATGAGGCGGTCTTCGAGCCGGACGCCGCGCGGAAAACGGCGCTTCTGACGGCTATAAAGGAGGCCGCAAAGGCAGAGGGCGTCATCCCCTGCTCCATCCATGACTTCTACATGGCGATGGGAAGCAACTACGCAGGCATCACCGTGCCCGCCATAAACGTAAGGGGGCTTACATACGATGTATCGAGGGCGATATTCAGAAAGGCGCTGGAGCACAAGGTAGGCGCGTTCATATTCGAGATAGCCCGCTCGGAGATAGGCTATACAAAGCAGAGGCCGCTTGAGTACGCGACCGTGATTTTGGCCGCCGCCCTGAAGGAAGGCTTCAGGGGCCCGGTATTCATTCAGGGGGACCACTTCCAGTTCTCCCTGAAGAACTACCAGAAGGGGAAGGAGGCCGAGACGGAATACATCAGGGGGCTCATAAAAGAGGCCATCGACGCGGAGTTTTACAACATAGACATAGATGCGTCCACCCTTGTGGACCTTTCAAGGCCGACAGTCAAGGAGCAGCAGAGGCCGAATTTTGAGCACACCGCGATGCTGGCCGGGTTCATTCGTGAGAACGAACCCAAAGGGATAACGGTCTCAACCGGCGGGGAGATAGGGGAAATCGGCGGCAAAAACAGCACCCCCGACGAGCTTTCGGCCTACCTGGAGGGTTTTAACGAGAGCTTCAAGGGGAAGGCAGGCCTGAGCAAGCTCAGCGTCCAGACCGGCACCTCGCATGGGGGCGTCGTCCTGCCCGACGGGACCCTCGCCAAGGTGAAAATAGATTTTGAGACGCTGAAGGTGCTCTCCGATATGGCCAGAAAAAACTACGGCCTCGGCGGCTGCGTCCAGCACGGGGCCTCCACATTGCCCGAAGAGGCCTTTGACATGTTCCCGAAGACCGGCACGATAGAGGTCCATCTTGCCACGGGCTTTCAGAACATCATCTACGACAGCAAGCACCTGCCCGAGGAATTCAGGCGGGATGTCTACCAGTTCATAAAGACCGAGTACGCCGGCGAAAAGAAGGAGAGCGAGACGGAAGACCAGTTCATCTACAAGACAAGGAAAAAAGGCTTCGGCCCGCTCAAGCAGAAATGGTGGGACCTGCCGGCGTCGATCAGGGGCGAGATCATGAAGGAGATCGAGCAGAAATTCGAGCTCCTCTTTGAAAAGCTCAAGGTCAAAAATACAAGGCAGCTCATAGACGCGCACATAAAGCCCGTGCTGGTCAAAAAGGAAGTCTACCTCTAGGCCGCCGGGGAAAACCCGGCATAAGAAAGACCGGCATAGTCAGCGGCAAACGGCCCCTAAAAAAGGGGCCGTTTGCGTTTTACGAAACCTCTCACTCCTGTCTCGTCTTCAGCAGCGCCAGCAGCACAGCGCCCGCCGTGAAAAACACGGCCCCCAAAAGCGCCCACGGGGCGCCGGGCTCCAGGCTGACTTCGATTACCGCGGCAGGGAAAGGTTGCATTGTCACATCCTGCAGATAAAAACCATACCCGCGAAAAAAGACCGGATGGTTTGGGGCAAGGGCCCCGCGCTTAAGGACAATCCCCTGAGACAGCAATTCCACTTCCGCGTTGGGCCGCGTGCCTGACTCCACTTTCGCCAGAAACAGATCAAACCCTGAGGGGAGCCTTGCCAGGGCGCCCTCCGGCAGCTCTCCCGTGAGCTTTGAGGCCCCAAGCGTGCTCATCAGGTGGGCAACGAGTATCAGCAGAAACCCGGCGTGTATGACCTGGGGGGCAAGAAGAGTAACCAGGCCGCCCTTTTTCCGCCTCACGCTCTCCACGCTGCAGCAGATGGTGTTTATGGCCAGCAGCGCCAGCACCAATATCGCGGCCCAAAGCCACCAGGTAAGCACAAGCGGCCCGCTTGTCAGCCAGAGGAAAAGGGGTGGCCCGCCGCTCATCGCGCCCGTGACCTCCCTGTTTTGGGCCATGATGACGGAACCCACGAGCAGGACGGCTGTCTCAAGGCCGATAAGCCATACGGCCAGACCCTGGGAGGTCACGGCCTCCCACAGCGCTTTCCTGCCCTTTGAAAATGAAAATTCCATTTTCCCCGAAGGCTAAAAGGTATGGGAGCTTTTCATCAGAAGCCCCACACCGAGGTATGTGAACAATACCACCAGAAAGCCTATGGCCCCGGCCATCGCGGCCTTCTTCCCATGCCATCCGGGCCGGAGGCGCAGATGGAGATAAAGGCTGTAATAGAGCCAAAGTATCGACGTCCAAAGCTCCTTCGGGGTCCAGAGCCAGTAGGCGCCCCAGGCAAGGAACGCCCAGATGCCGCCGAAGATCATGGCCGTGGAAAAAAGCACGTAGCCCAGGAGCAGGCAACGGTACTGGTTCGCCTCGGCG
>JAKAGP010000222.1 GCA_021825785.1 Nitrospirota bacterium | reverse complement strand
CCAGTGCGCTCACTCTGGCGTTCGTCAGTATTCTCTGGTCCTTCGGAGGATGGCAGCACGCGACGTTCACGGCAGCTGAGGCACGTGATCCCAAACGAACGATTCCTCTTTCCCTCATATTCGGGGGCTTCCATTACGGCTTTGACCAGCCCGTCCACCTGGTCGCGCGTGTAGCCCTTGTTTATGGTGAGTTTGAGCGAGTCGGCGAGCGGCGTTACGGTCTGTATCGCCCGCACCGAACCGGCCGCGTCTTTCGGCGCCATCGCGTATATCGCCGCCGGCGTACCGTAGCGGGTCACCTCCGGGGCGCTTTGAAAGAATTTAACCAGCGCCCTGGCCCGCTGAAATCCCCGCGCGTTAAGCCCGCTGCCCTGGGCCGGCTTTTCGCCGTGGCGGATAATTATCACCTGGGCCGGAGCCGCAAATAACGGCGCGGCACAGATCAGCACCGCCGCAAAAACCGTAAGGAACGTTCGCTTATTTATCATATGGTCTCCACATTCGTCATGGCGCGCGCGGCCCTGGATCCAGGCCGTACGGAAGCCGGTGTTACGGGATATAACTCAACGCGTTTTCTCATGCGGCTGCTGTTCCTGGAAGTCTTACTTTACGAGAGACCGGGGCGGCCCGGTGAACGGAATTATTGTCAGGGAGGTTTTAAATCTGCGGAGGACTGCGCGAGGCTGAGCCGGGAAGCTCGGCCTCTACCGCCGGGAGCGCGTCTTTTTCCGGCTGGCGCCAGAAAAGGACGGCCACGTGCTCTATAGCCGGCGGTGTATTTATGGAAGCCGCGGCGACGGACCGGCAAACGTCGCAGCCGGTAAAAAGAGAGGCCGCGTCCGCTATGCAATGCTGGTAAGGATGGGCGACCGTTGCCGCCGCCCCGACAAAAAGAAGGAAGAAGTACAACTTTCTTGCAACACGAAGAAGACTCATAACCTATATTACCAGCGGCCAATAAGATGTGGGTGGGTCTTTAGACCCAAAGCTTATAGGTCTTTAGGCCTATTCTGAAATAGGCCCTTTAGGCCTTGCAATATTGACTCCGGTCAACTAAATTCTATGTGTACCATGTAATCCCCGGAATTGGCCGGGGAGCATCCACCTCCGGACCTCAATCAGGAGTCGCCATGGACATAACTCCCGGTCAGGACCAGAGGATTTAATGTCTATTACTTCACGGCGATACACCAAAACTTATATAGCTTCAACACTTTTAATTCCGGCCCTTATTTCATTAAATACGGCCTGCGCCAGTGCCTCGGAAAGCCCTGAAACGCTGCGCCGCGGCGGTTCCGATAATTTCGCCGCGCTCGGGCGGCCGGGACCGGCCCCCGCCGCCCTTCCGGAGATAAAGCCTTCCATGGTTTTAAAGTCCGGCTCGCCCGCTTTCAAGAAAGTGACGGTGATCTTCCTTGAGAACATCAGCTACAACAGCGCCATGGCCTCCGCTTTCCTTTCCAGTTTCGCCAGGCAGGGCGCCCTGCTTTCAAACCTGGACGCCGAAACCCATCCCTCCCAGGGCAACTATATAGCGTTCACGGCGGGAACCACGGCCGGCGTCGTAAACGACAAGCCGGTCAACCTGAACGTGAAGCACCTCGGGGACCTGCTGGAAGCCAAAGGCAAGTCCTGGAAGGTGTACGCCCAGGGCTACCCCGGGAACTGCTACCTGGGCGCTCAATCGGGCACCTACGTGCGCAAGCATGTGCCGTTCATAAGCTACCTGAACGTACAGCGGGACCCGCAGCGCTGCGCCAACATCGTGGACGACTCCGGCTTCAGTTCCGATATAGCCAACGGCCAACTCGCCGATTTCACGTTCTTCGTTCCCGACATAAAGAACGACGGGCATAACACCGGCGTGGCCTACGCCGACAGATGGCTCGCCTCCTACTTCGGCCCGCTGATGAAGGACCCCGCTTTCATGCGGGACATGCTGCTGGTGATAACCTTCGACGAAGACGACAAATCCACCGCCTCCAACCACATTTACACGGCGGTTTACGGGGACTCCGTGCAGCCGGGCAGCGTTTCGCAGAACGCCTATACCCACTACAGCCTGCTGCGCACCATAGAGGATACGCTCGGACTGGGAACGCTGGGGCAGAACGACGCCTCGGCTTCGCCGATAACCGGCATCTGGCGGTGAATGGGGGAGGACACAAAAGAACGGCGCGCCTTTAAGGACGCGCCGTTCTTTATTTCCGGCCGGGATCCGGTCATGCCCCCGTTCGGTTCAAAGCGTGCACTTCGGCCGGCTCGCTGCAGCCTTTAAAGGTCATGGCGCCCAGGCTGCGGTAAGAGAAGTCGGCCCGGGTCTTCTCCATCACCGCCGAAGAAACGTATACGGCCCCGGCCGGGGCTTTGCCCTGCAGCCGGGAGGTGAAATTAACGGTGTCGCCCATCACGGTGTAATCCATGCGGGACTCGGAGCCCACGTTGCCGGCCACTACCTGGCCGCAGTGCACGCCTATGCCCACGCCCAGGGTCCTGCCGCCGGCGGCTGCCTGCTCTTTGTTGAAAACCTCTATTTCTTTCTGCATCTCGGAGGCGCAGAGCACGGCGCGTTTCTCGGCGTCCGGCTGGTCGAAAGGGTCGTTGAAGACCACGATAAGCGCGTCGCCCACGAATTTATCCAGCGTGCCGTTGTGCTTGAAGACTATGTCCACCATGCGGCGGAAATAGCCGTTGAGCAGCTTAAGCAGGGCCTCGGGCTGCATGGTCTCCGCCATGGGGGTGAAGCCGCGTATATCGGAAAAAAGGATGGCTACGTGCGTACGCCGGCCCTCGCGCATTATTGCGCCGCCGTCGGGTGAATCCAGGATCTTCCGCGCCACCTGGTGCGAGACATAGCGCAGCAGGGCGTTCTCCGCGAGCTCCCTGCGCACAAGGCTGTCCGCGAATTTCAGGACGAGCTTGCGCATTTTCTTTACAACGTAGCCCACTATCACGCCCATGACTAGCATGGCCAGGATATGTATGCCGGCCGCGTAGGTGGAGACCGGCGCGATATGCGGGTTCCCGAAAGAGGACCACCACACCAGCGCGTAGCCGGCGGCCGAAAGCCCGGTAACGGCGAAGATGGCGCGCCGGCTGTAACGCAGGGCCGAGTGCGCGATGAGCAGGTAATAAAGCGAAATAAGCGGGCCGCTGTTGGCCTCGAGCGCGATAATTATGAAGGTAAGAAAAACTACGTCCACGCTGGTGGAGGCGTATTTCATCCACCGGGCGTAGCTTCCTTTATAGTTTACGTGCCCCCAGGCGGCCAGGGCGAACGCTTCCCAGGCTATCAGGGTCCAGACGGTGCGCAGGTGTATGGCGGGATCCACCACGCCCAGGAAATAATAATTGAACATCTCGTCCGCGAAGAAAACGGCGATGGCCGCGAGGCGGATTATATTCACTTTCTGCTCTCCGGCCTTTTCCTCCTCCGCGAATAGTCCGTCGATCTTTTCTTTTTTCATAGTACCGGGGTTCAGGGTTCGTTTATGTATTTCGCCGTTTCGGCGGCCGCCACGGGCGCGAGCAGGAGCAGCGAAATAAGGTTGGGGACGGCCATCAGGCCGTTGAAAATGTCGGCGAAATTCCAGACAGCCGGGAGGGCGGCCACCGAGCCCGCCATCACCGCCGCTATCCAGAGGTACCGGTACGGCATTACGGACTTTACTCCCAGGAGGTATTCCGCCGCTTTCTCGCCGTAATACTCCCAGCCGAGGATGGTGGAGAACACGAAAGTGAGCAGCCCGAGGCTGAGCACGGAGGGGCCGATATAGGGGATATGCGAGAAAGCGCTTTTGGTGAGCGCCGCGCCCTTAAGCCCGGTCTGCCAGTCGCCGGCGCTTACCACCACAAGGCCGGTCATAAGGCACACCACGACGGTATCCCAGAAAGTTCCGGTGGAAGAAACGAGGGCCTGCCTTACGGGGTTCCTGGTCTGGGCGGCCGCGGCCACGATGGGGGCCGAGCCCAGCCCCGATTCGTTGGAGAAAAGCCCGCGGGCTATGCCGTAGCGCATGGCTTCTTTCACGCCGGCGCCCATGAACCCGCCTATGGCGGCCTGCCCGTTGAAGGCGGAGGTAAAGATCAGGCTTATCGTCCCCGGCAGTTTGCCAAAATTCAGGAACAGGATAAGGCCGCAGCCGAGCACGTAGAACACGGCCATGAACGGGACCAGTTTCTCGCAGAACCTGGCTATGGACCTTATGCCGCCCAGGATGACGAACGCCGTAAGCCCCACGCTCAAAACCGCGCCCAGCCCTGAAATCACTTTTTCCGCGGCCAGCCCCACACTCTCGGCTAATACGCTGGCGAGAGCAACCAGGCAGGACCATAACGATCG
>JAKAGP010000221.1 GCA_021825785.1 Nitrospirota bacterium | reverse complement strand
GATATCGTTTTTTTCCGTGCTGGCGGCGGCCACAGGATACCTGCTTGCCGCACCCCGGCCCGGCACGCGTATCGCCTTGCTTGCCCCGGGCGTCATGCTGCTTGCCTGCGGCGCTTCGGCCATTAACCAGTTCCTTGAAAGAAAGACCGACGCCCTCATGCCAAGGACCAGCGGCAGGCCTGTGCCCTCCGGCAGGACCAGTCCGGCGGGCGCCTTTCTGTTTTCCATCTGCCTCATATCCCTGGGGACTGCGGCGCTTTTTTGGTCCCGGGGGCCTTTGCCTGCGGGCATGGGGCTTTTCACGGCCTTCTGGTACGGGGCGGTATACACGCCCCTTAAAAGGAAAACGCCTTTTGCCGTGGCGCCCGGAGCTCTTACGGGGGCCATGCCTTTCGCCATCGGATGGGCTTACGCGGGCGGCTCGCTTTCCGATCCACGGTGTATACTGCCATGCTTTTTTTTCTATATGTGGCAGATGCCCCATTTCTGGCTTTTCATCTCGCAGTACGGGGGGGAATACGAAAAGGCCGGCCTGCCTTCCCTCACAAAAGTATTCTCGGAACGCCAACTCGCAAGGGTCATCTGCAGCTGGAGCTTAAGTTGCGGCGCAGGCGCAATGCTCCTGGCTTACTGCGCTTCCGGAGGCATCATCATATACGGCTTGGCGGCCGCTGCCGCCTGCCTGGCGCTCTCCGGGGCCGCGATGCTCAAAATGGGGTCCGAAAAAAAGAAAAACAAAAACTACCTTTTTGCCTGGCGGGGCATGAATGCCGCCATGTTCGCGGTAATGTGCCTTCTGTCGGCAGACAGAATATTTTGACTTGACCGATGCAAAAGTAAAAAATTTTCAGATGAAATAAAAAGCAAGAAATCTCAAAAAAGAAGGGAGAAAAAGATGAAGACCGCAACTCTCGCCTCAGCCTTTTTTGCCGCGATGCTCTTTTTGTTTCTGCCTTCCGGAGCTTCTGCCAAGGGCATGTCCGGGAAGGCGCTTTTTCAGAAAAACTGCTCGGACTGCCACGTCAACGGGGGCAATATTATTAACCCCGCCTATACGCTCCACAAAAAAGACCGCCAGAAACACGGCGTCAAAACGGTAAATGACATCGTGCACATAATGAGGCACCCGGGCCCCGGAATGCATGTGTTCACAAAACAGATGGTCCCGGACAAGGACGCAAAAAAAATAGCCAGATACATTCTCAAGACGTTTAAATAAGGGCCTCCAAACATATGCATAAAATAAAAGGGCGGCTTTTCGCCCTTTTATTTTATGCCGCGTGATATTATCATTTAAAATCGTGAACTCTTTCAAAAGCCTTCTTCACAATACTGGCGCTCTTCAAATTCCAGCAGTTGATCTTTTTATCCGGCGGGAGGAAAAACAGCTGGAGCGGGAGTTTGGCGCGGAATGGCTGAGCTATAAAGGCAGGGTGCGCCGATGGTTATAAGCTTATTTTTGCTTTAAAAGGCTTCGGATCAGGCTTACGCCTTTACGCTTTGCTTTATTGAATGGCCGCTCCCTCCGTGATAGGCTTTAGGTATGCAAATCCAAAAGGCCTGCGACCTTTGCAAGGACCTTATTTGCACCAGGGAACTGGGAGGCACACTTAACGCCCTTGCAAAGTCCATCGCCCAGGGCCTCTCCGCAAAAGGGTGTTCCATAGAGCTTTTGAACCGCAGGGACCATTCGTTTGAAGTGTCCGCCCTGTACGGAATGGTCAGGGAATTTTTTACCCCGGAAGGCGGCCCGCCTGACCCCAAAAAACTGGAAGCCGACAGCCTGGCCCTGCAAGGAGAGACCAGCAGCATTGCGGTTGAAAAAGACGGCATCCGCCGTGTCTTAAGCGTGCCCCTTCTTTCAGAGCGCGGGACCATAGGAGTTATCAGGGTGTATTCGGATGAGGCCCGCGAGTTCACTCCTGAGGAAACCGCGCAAGCCCTTTTTTTTGCTTCCATGGGAGGCATGCTTGCGGAAAAGGCAAAGGTTTGGGACAGGATGAAGGCGCTGGCGGAAACTGCCAGGACGGTGTCCGGCTCGCTTTCAATCGATGAGGTGCTAAAGGAGATAGCGGAGGCCGCAACCAAAGGGCTTGACGCACATGCTGCCTCTATATGGCTGGTGGACAGGGAGCAAAAAAAACTGTCCCTTCGGGCCTCTTATGGCCTTTCAAGCGAATACGCGGCGAGGAAATCTGTCAGGCTGGAAGACAGCCCCATAGACAGGGAATGCCTGCAATGCAACATTGTGAGCATACCTGATATCTCCCTGGACAACAGGGTGGCGGACCGCGAATCGCTTTCCCAGGAAGACATCTATGGGCTGCTGAGCGTTCCGCTTGCGATAAAGGGCTCCGCACTGGGGGTCCTGAAGGTGTATATGCCCTATCCTTATGAGTTCAGCCCCGGGGACATGGAGTTCGCAAACGGCCTTTCCTGCCAGGGGGCTATTGCGCTGGAAAACGCCCGCCTCTTTGAGCATATAAAGCGGGAATACGATGAACTTCAAAAAGATGTGTGGAAATGGTATGACTGGGGCGAGCGCTTTCCAAAAAGATTATAAGACCATCATACCGGTGGAGGCCCTGGCCCGCTTTGTCGAAAGGCTGGGTGAGCAGTACACGCTTACGGGACCGGTGGGCGGAGGCTTGACGGCCAGGTTTGAGGACGTATCCTCTTTTTCGCAGATGGACCTGGATTATCAAAGCACGATGCTGCCCCCGGGGAAAAAATACCTGTTCGAGCCCGTGCAGGAGGTGCTTTCCTTTGATATTTCAGAGGGCAGGTTTCTGGAGGACCATAAGGATCCTCAAATGCGGAAGCGTGCGCTGATAGGCTTACACCCCTGCGACGTAAACGCCATACTCTATCTGGACAAGGTTTTTCTGGGCCAGTATACAGACCCTTTTTATAGGATAAGAAGGGAAAATATCTTCACCATTGCGCTTAACTGCAAGAGCGTGACGGACCTCTGCTTCTGCCACCTGGTAGGGGCAGGACCTTATCTGAAAGCCCGGAGCGGATATGACATTCTTCTTACTGAGTTACGCGGGTTGCTGACAGATTCAGGCGTGGATTCAGGCGGATCCGGGGCAGATATGGACGGTGGAGAAAAAAAATTCCTGCTGGAGCTGGCAAGCGAAAAGGCCAGGGACCTGTTCCATGCCCTTTCTCCGGACAAGGGGAAACCGCCTGAAGAAAAGGACCTGGCGAAAATAAAAGAGATGGAGGCTGCCCTTTTAAAAACTTTTAAAAAAAACCTGGATATGGAGGCGGTGCAAAATGCGCTCCTTGCCCGCCCGGACCACCACGCGCTCAAGGAAACCGCGGACTCACGATGCCTCTCCTGCTCCAACTGCGTCATGGTCTGCCCGACCTGCTTTTGCCACGATGTCCGCGATGAGACCGATCTTGCGCTTTCCCGCGTAAAAAAGATAAGGAGGTGGGACGCCTGCCAGGACATCTCCTTCGCAAGGGTGCACGGCGGCAACTTCAGGGCCCAAAGGTATGCCAGGCTCCGTCAGTTCGTCTTTCACAAGCTGGATTATGATACGCAGTTCGGCATGAAAGCAACGGTGGGCTGCGGCAGGTGCATAAGATGGTGCCCCACGGGCATAGACCTCACGGAGATAGCCAAGGCGATGATGGAATGATAAATGGCTCCCTTGCCCCCGTAAAGGCCGTGATCACCGATGTAAGACAGGAGTCCCCCGGTGTTAAGACTTTTACGATAGAACCAGCCGGGACTTTTACGATGGAGACCCACCCTATGGCAAAACCGGGGCAGTTCAATATGCTTGGCTATCCGGGGGTAGGCGAAGCGCCCATCTCTTTCAGCGTTCTTCCTTCCGGGGAAGGCAAAAAAAACAAAAAAGACAAAAAAGGCAAAAAAATTTTCGGGCACACCGTGAGGACGGCAGGCAGGGTGACAGGCTTTCTTTCCCAGTTTGGACGGGGTGATGAACTCTTTTTAAGGGGACCTTTCGGCCGAGGCTGGCCGCTTGAAGAGGTCATGGGCAAACATCTCCTCCTCATAACGGGCGGACTTGGGCTGGCCCCTTTAAGGCCAGTAATAGAGATGGCCAGATCGCTTGCCCCAATTGAAGTAACGCTTCTTCACGGGGCCAGGGGGCCGGAGGACATAATTTTCAAAACGGAGTTTGCACGCTGGCAGCGCGTTGGGGCCGTAAAGATCGGGCTTACGGTGGACAACCCAGGGCAGGAACAGGAGATCGCGGGAGATATAAAGATCCATTCGGGGCTTATAACGGAGCTAATCCGTCCTCTGCGGATAGAGCCCGCCCAAACGATTGCCTTTATCTGCGGGCCGGAGATAATGATGAGATTTTCTGCCAGGGAACTGATGTT
>JAKAGP010000220.1 GCA_021825785.1 Nitrospirota bacterium | reverse complement strand
CGGCTCTTCATCCGGAAGGGAGCATGTTTCTCCGATACCTAAGAGACCACGAAACCTCTTTATTTGAATATCTTGCTCCCCGTGGATATAATATGAGTATAAACTCATGTGAAAATCGGCTGATATGCAAAAGACCGAAGACATCGACAACAGAGAAAGACTTGCACGCTTCCTTAAGGTCCTTGGGGATTCGAACCGCCTCGGCATCGCCCTGTCTATCGGGAAGGAAGCCCGCTCTGTCACGGAGATTGTGCGGGCTTCCGGCCTTTCGCAAACCCTCGTCTCCTTTCACCTGCGGATAATGCGCGAAGCCAACGTGGTGCGGACGGAAAGGCATGGTCATTTCATCTACTATAGTCTTTCCGATACCTCACTTTTAGAAGTTCTTTCCAGGTTATCTCAAATGCTTAATGGCAAAAAGCTGCTGATGGAGAAGACACCCGAACCCGTTAGGAGGCCTAGATTGAAAGCATGGAGGAAATAACATGTGGTGGAATGGACCGGGATGGGGACCGATGTACGGCTGGTGGATAATGCCTTTTTTTGCGATCATCTTCCTGGTGCTCGTACTTTTGATTGTCAGCCGGTTCTTTGGCGGCGGAGGCGGTTTCTGCGGAAGGCCGATGGACCGCCGCGAAGACATGGATGATTTGAAGAGGGAAATAAAGGCGCTGAGAGATGAGATCAAGGAGCTTAAAAATAAGAAAGAAAAAGGGGAAGGATAGCGAATGAGAAAGAGGTGGTTAACGGGGCTGTCTGCTGTTTTTTTTATTTTTCTTCTTGTCACGGCTGCTTATGCCGGCGAAGGGATAAAACCTTTCACGTTCAAGACCATTGACGGGAAAGTGCTCGATTCAAGGGCTATGGCCGGCCGCCCGTTTGTAATAAGCGTGGTTGCTTCCTGGTGACCCCAATGCAAAAAGGAGGCCCCGGAACTCGAAAAAGCATATCTCGCTTACAGGGGCAAAGGCGTCCAGTTCGTGGGCGTGTTTGTCGAGAGCGGGGAAAGCGGCATAAGGGAGTTCGTGGCGGCTTACCATATAACTTTCCCGGTCGGGAAAGACAACGGACTCGCGGAGAAGCTGAATGCCTTTGGGATACCATTGACCATATTCGTATCGCGAAACGGGATGGTCGTCAAAAGGTATATAGGGGCAATCGATTACAGGGAGCTTACCTCGGGTATTGACGCGGCTTTTAAATAGGGGGAATGAACTGTTCAGGAGGAGGCCATGCCTAAGATGTTCGAAGAAATGATGCAGAAGAGGCGGCATGATGAAACCGGAAGACATGCCGAAGATGATGGATATGATGATGGAGAAGATATTCAAAGAGATGAAAACCGAGGACAAAATGGCTTTCATGGAGAACATGATGCCCAGGTGCATGGGTATGATGCTCGAAAACATGAATGATGAGGACCGGAAGTCCTTCGCGGAAAAAATGATGAACCGGATGTTCTCGGAGTTGAAAAAAAAACGCTGTCTGATGATCACCAGAAGGGCACATATCGGGATGATCAACTATGGACAGCTTGTCTCTAAAAAATTGAGGTGCTCTTAAATAAGGGGAGGTGATAAGAATGAGTGAGCGCAAGATCGAGAATGTCCTCAAAGGGCTGAGCCCCGCCATGAAGAAGGATGTTCTGGACAACCTTGTCTTTGCTCTCTTGAGCGAACTGAGCGAATCGGACAGGAAAGAAATGCTCAATGCGGCGCTTGCCGGGAGAAAAGACAACCAGCGGCTTGTCTCTATGGTGGAGCACTGAATAGAGGAGTGCACGGATTCGGGCGTGAATCCGATGGAAATGAGCAAGGAGGTCCTTTCGGCCGTTAGTCATTCCTTTGAGCTGGCCACATATTCGACGCCGGAGCTGCGTGGACTCTTCAACGACTGGATGGGTTCGATAGAGAAGGAAATACTTGAATTCATCAAAGGCAAGGGAAAGGCCGATCCGGACGAAGTGGCTGGCCACTTCAGACTGACCAGGGAAAGCGCGATCTTCATCCTGGGAAAGATGGCCAGAGAGGGAAAGATCACCATGCAGGCATCAAAAAAACAAGCGGAAAATACATGAAAAGGCTTCTGTTTAATGTGTTTAATGGGGGCGCGATTTCCTCGGCTTTCGCGACGGCATTCTGCTGACAACTGCCGCTTCTCCTGGCCAGTTTCGGGCTGGGGAGCTTCACCTTTGCGGTATGGATTGAAAGATACCGGTGGATTTTTATATTAATGACGTTCGTTTTTCTCGGATTGGCCTATTATCGGACATATAGGGACCGCAAACGGGTCGGCAAATGGGGTATCGTTACGCTTTTTGGCACAACCGCCTTAAGCGTGGGACTGGTGCTTTTTACAGCATTTTTTAGATAGGAGTATGCGCGTGAGCGACGAAAACAATAAGAATTCCGCCTGTTGACCCTCGGATAAAGATGCCGGGGGGCATCAAGGCAAAGGACCTGAAATGGCGCTTCAAAACTGCGAGGCAGCAGCATTTCCAAAGGCCGGGGAACCTCTGGATAAGACAGAGCACTGCATGGTCTGCGGTTCAACTCTTGAGTATCTGAAGGCAGCCCGGGAACTGACCTGCTCCTATTGCGGGAAGGTGGAGCATGGGCATATCAGGTGCCCCAGCGGCCATTACATTTGCGATATCTGCCACAACCGAGACGCAATGAGGATCATCGAGGACATTGCCTTTATCACAAAATCGAAAGACCCCTTCGAAATAGCCGAGCTCATGATGAGCTATCCCGGACTCCCGATGCTTGGCTGCCAGCACGCCTATATTGCCGGCGGGGCATTGATGGCGGCAATAAAGAACGCAGCCGGTTCGGATGAAATCAACAATGAAAGCATAAAAGAGGTCTTCAGGCGGACGAGGAAACAGGCCCATGGAGGCTACTGCGGCCTTTCCGGGGTATGCGGAGTCGCTCCGGCAATAGGCGCCTGCTTTGCCGTGCTTACCGGCTCTAAGTGCGGCACGGACAAGGAGCAGAGAATAACGATGGAGGCGGTGACAAGGGTCACGCGAGCGATAACGGAACTCACAGGACCGAGCTGCTGCAAGGCTTATGTGTGGACATCGCTTGAATCGGCGGCGAATTACCTTGGTGAAAGCCTTGGTATTGTCCTGCCCTCCAGCCGATCTATAACCTGTACTTACAGTCCCAGACATCCGCACGGATGCAGGGAAGCCCTGTGTCCGTATTTTCACGGATACGAGCATCAGAATAAGGTTTCTGTCATTGCGGATGAAGCCTTGCATAGCGGCACAGGACAATTCACTATGCGCGAAGGAGGCGCGGCGATGGATGATAAAATGGAATCACTTCTGAATAAGTCCCTTGAACTGGGGGCCGAGAAGGCGAAGGTCATTGATACAAGCTCCGTCGTTGTGGAGGAATGGGTAAGGTGGAAATGCCTTTATGGATGCGCATTCCACGGAAAAGACGCCTATCATCCTCCTTGCGCCCCTGATGCCGAGAGCACGAAGAAGATCATGAATGAATACAGCAAGGCCATTCTCATGACCGGCCCCAAGGGAAAAGCTCTCACCGAGGTGGCCGTGAGGCTTGAAGGCGAGGCTTACCATATGGGCTATTACAAAGCATTCGCGATGACCGCGCTCTCCTCAGGCCCCGAAGGGACTACTTGACCGTCCGGGGAGAAAGAGACTCCGGGCGGGTCCCAAACAGCGGAGCAGAAGAAAAGCGGGATCAGGCCTCTTATGGAGGCATGCGGGATTGATGTATTCAGGACCGCGCGGGCCAACGGCTTTGAGATCGACACACGGAGAGAGACGTATGGAAGGTGGAATTATTTTGCGCTGGTGCTAGTGGAATAACTGAAGACCGCAGAAAAACGAATAGATGATGTTTTAAAAAAATGGGGAGGTCGTGAAATGAAGAGGTATTTTTTTCTAGCCGTTTTGCTTCTGGCTGCTTTCGTTTTCCTTGGGTGCAGCGCCAACCGGTTTATGATCTCTAAGGACGGACGGGACTACTACTTTGGAAGTAACAGGAAAGGGCTTTACAAGATGCTCTGCGAGAGCGGGGATTTAAAAAAGGTGCTCGACCGCGCCTCGATGCCCGCCAACCTGAAAAAGGATTTCTACCGCTATGACTGCGGGGAGCCCTCGGCCGATAAGGTGCAGGGCCTGTACGCCTTGCTTTCTCCTGATGAGAAACAGAGCCTGCGGTCCGCCTTTGAGGCGCAGGGATATGAAATAAACGCTTCCCCCTGCGCCTGAGACTAAATTTAGGCGCCCGGTCGGGTGCCGGATTACGAAGACGATAGTTTTCTTTTATTGGCTCTTCGTGAAAGCGTGTGGGTAAATTAGTGGTCGTTAGGCGGCGCATTAATGGCTCCAGACAAAGGGAAAAGAGCTTTT
>JAKAGP010000219.1 GCA_021825785.1 Nitrospirota bacterium | reverse complement strand
GGTCGTATTACGGATTAAATATCTATCCGATGATTTGGCGTGAGATTGATAATTTTTCCTCAGGGGCCGTATGTATGGTCCTTGCCTCTGATTTTTATAATGAAAATGATTATTATCGAGATTACGAATCTTTTATAAAAGCTTTGCGAGGCACGAGATGAAGATACCTTTTCTTGATTTGAAAACATCCTATCAGGAATTGCAAACGGAGGTGGATGACGCCTTCAGGCGCATCATGAATTCCGGATGGTACATCATGGGAAAAGAGCTTATGCTTTTTGAGGAGGAGTTTGCCGCTTTTTGCCATACCAGGTATTGTATTGGAGTCGGCAATGGGCTGGAAGCTCTGCATCTGATCATGCGCGGTTTCGGCATAGGGCCCGGAGATGAAGTGATAGTGCCTTCCAATACTTATATTGCAACATGGCTTGCAATATCCTATGCAGGGGCCACCCCGATACCTGTTGAACCTGATGAAAAAACCTATAACCTGAATCCGTCTCTAGTCGAGCGTGCCATTACCGTGCGCACCAAGGCCATAATGCCCGTTCACCTTTACGGCCAGCCAGCGGATATGGATTCCATAAATGAAATAGCGGAAAATCATAATTTGAAGGTCATCGAGGACGCCGCGCAGGCCCACGGGGCCCGCTACAAGGGCCGCCGCGCGGGGTCGCTCGGCCATGCTGCGGCCTTCAGTTTTTATCCGAGCAAGAATCTTGGGGCATTTGGAGACGGCGGGGCGGTAACCACGGACGATGAGGCCATCGCCGAAAAGGTCAGAATCTTAAGGAATTACGGGGCGCCCAAAAAATACTTTCATATAAGCAAGGGATACAATTCCAGGCTTGACGAAATGCAGGCCGCTTTCCTTCGGGTAAAGCTGGGCAGGCTCGATATATGGAACAAGAGGCGCGCGGACATCGCCGGCTGTTATATGTCCGCGCTCCGGGAGGTGCCCGGGCTCGTACTGCCGTACGTCCCGGATTGGGCGGAGCCCGTATGGCATTTATTTGTGGTGCGGCACCAGGACAGAGACGGCCTGCAGGACCGTATGAGGTCGGACGGCATCGAAACGCTGATTCATTACCCCGAACCCCCCCATCTGTCCGGCGCGTATTCGGACGCCGGCTGGAAGAGCGGCGCGTTTCCGGTGGCCGAACGCATCGCTTCCTCGGCGCTCAGTCTCCCGATGGGCCCGCACCTTCCGGCAGGGGCCGTGGACGCCGTTAAGAGGTCAATACAGGGATATATATCTGAGGGCCATGGACGCGGGCGCCATATGCCGGGGGACGCGGAGTAGCGCCTTGGGAGAATTGATTATCGCGCTGCTGAAGACGGGAAGCGGCACCGTCGGCGGACTTTTTATTCGCGCCGTCACGATGAAGATCATCTCGGTTTTTGCCGGCCCCTCCGGCGTCGGCGTTTTCTCGATCCTGAGGCAGGTGCAGCAGTCCGCGGTCACGGTCGGGACATGCAACGGAGGGGTCTCCCTTGTGAGGGGCGTTAGCGGGCTGCGCGGCCCGGAACAGTCCATGTACTTAAAAACCACGGCCGCCATATATATTGTCTTCGGGGCGGCCATGGCCGTGGCGCTGATTACGATGTCTCCCCTTATCGCGCGGTGGTTCGGGGGCCTCAGTCCGCAACTCATCGTGCTGCTTTCCCTGCCTGTTCTTGCCGGGATAACGAGGGACTATCTGAACGGGCTGCTTAACGGATTTCATGCCATAGGACGCCTTTCCCTGGTGCAGGTTTTCGCCGCCCTGGCCGGGCTGACTGTAGCCTATCCGGTGGCCGTGCTTGCCTCGCGCGGGCATTATGCCGGGTTTGTGGCATACCTGTTTGCTACGGCGGCCGCCAGTGTTGCCTGTCTGCTTTACTTTATCAGGAAAGGCGGATGGGCGCCGGACCTGAAGAGCCGCCCGTATTGGGACAGTTCCAGCGTCCGGTATTTTTTCAGGATGGCGGGGGCGATGCTTTTAAGTGGAACGGCCGGCGCGCTTGCGCTGGCGGCGGTGCGCGGGATCATCTCAAGGGGCATGGGGATGGCCTCCGCCGGTTTCTTTGATGTGAACTGGACCCTGAGCAGCATGTACATCGGGCTTTTTTTAAGCTCATTCGCGACATATTATCTGCCGAAATTGTCGGCCTGCCAGGACGCGGAGAAAGTCGACCTTGTGAAAAGAGTAGGCAGGCTTACAATCTGCATCATCGTCCCCCTGCTTGTGCTGATAGTATGCGTAAAACCATGGATAATACTGATCTTCTACACCCGGAAATTCCTGCCGTCGCTGGAGATGTTCCGGTGGATGCTGATTGCCGGCTATCTGCAGGTCACGGCGTGGATATTCTCCATTGTCACGATAGCAAAAGGAATGGAGAGGCCGTTTCTCGTCAGCAGCATCGGCTGGGACGCCGGGTTCCTCTTCGGCGTGTGGGCAGCCGTTAAATTCAGGCTTGGTCTGGGCGCTGTCGGGTTTTCAATGGTCCTTTTGTACGGACTTTCCCTTGCTTTCAATTATTTCGTCATCTCAAGGGAGATATCCTTCAAGGCCCCGCCGCGCCTGCTGTTGAACTGGTTTCTGGGCCTGCTGCTGATCGCGGGCGCGTCGTTTGCGCAGTGGAGGTCGTTTCAGGTAAGCCTGCCTGTCACATTAAGCTTTGTTCTGGCGGCCCTGTTTCTGTCGTGGGTATTTTTGGAGGCCGGAGACAAGCAGGGTTTATATAAATTGATTGCACGAAACGCGAGGAGGAATTGATGTCTATTCCGAGGATTGATTTTCTGATTCCCGGCGCCGGAAAGAGCGGAACGTCAGCCATTGCGCAATATCTGAAAAGTCATCCACAAGTGTTTATCCCAAGAATCAAGGAGCCGACGTATTTCACTTTTGCGGATGCGGAAATCCCCGCATATACTGAGCGCTTGAATGCTATTCATAATTTCGAAGATTATTGCCGGCTATTCAGTGAGGCCGGTGATAAAAAAGCAATTGGCGAGGCGTCAACGTATTATTTCCTGCTGCCGGAAAGGTCCATCGCCAATATCAAACGGATAATCCCTGATTATCAAAGGATAAAAATCATTATCATTTTACGAAACCCGGTGGACAGGGCTTTTTCACAATATATGATGCTTAAATTAAATAAGTGGGAGTCACTAAGCTTCGAAGACGCTATATCTGAAAAGACCATAAACAGGCGCATGGCCGAAAATTACGGTCCTTCTTACAACTATCTGGAGGAAGGTCTGTATTGTTACAGGATAAAGGCATTTCAGGAAAATTTTCCCTTCATGAAAATATATCTTTATGAGGATTTATGCGGCAACCCAACTGGGCTGATGGATGACATTCTTTCTTTTCTTGATGTTGCCCCGGGCAATAATTGGCGGACGCATAGAAAAAAAGTCAATCCTTCCGGAATTCCCAGGATCAAATTCTTGCATGATTTTTTAATTAAACCTGGAGGGATAATTAAATCACTAGGCAAAACGGTTATTCCCCCGGAAATGAGACGCGGCATTAAAGACAGGATGATTTCGCTGAATTTAAAGAGAGACGCCATGCGCCCTGCGACACGGGCCTTGCTGACTGACTATTATGAGGAAGAGATCCGGAACCTGGAGGGAATTATAGGACGTGACCTCTCCCACTGGCTCAAGAAATGACTTTTGGGGGCTTTTCAGGGCGGAAAGGACGTATCTGAAATGGACAGGACTTCCGGATTTATAAGGTTGAAGATGAAAAAATTCGTTTTCAGCCCCCTCATGTTCGGTCTGCTGGGGTTTCCCGCCGGGGTATTTTTCTTTTTGGCCCGCATTCTGGATATCGATTTGTTCTGGTTCAACTATCTGTATATGGTGAAATTGCGGCTCAGGGCCGGCTATCAGGCCGGCATGTTTTCATACGTGAACGATAAAGAGGCCGTCTCACGAGGCGTTGAAAAATTGAAGAAAATTGAAAAAAACGTTCTTTACGCCGTGTCCCGTATCGGGGCGGACATTGCCGGACCCCCTGAAGCGGGGAAAAATCCCTTGGACACGCTTTTTCTGACGTCCTTTATCTACGGCACCGGAGGCCATACACGCCTTTTGCAGACATATGTGTCTCATATGGAAAATTCAAAATTGCTTGTAACAGGCAGGTACTCGTCCCGGCGCGCTTATGATCCGAGGCTCCAGTCCGAAGCCGGGAAAGGCTTCCCCCGGGGGCGTATCCTGATGAAACAAGGCAGGGGAGGAAATTTCAGGTCCGAAGTGTCGGGAATATACGGAGAGCTTTCCGGGCTGGCCCCGAAAAAGCTCGTCCTTTTCAATCATCCGGCGGATATGGGATTGCTGGTTGCCGCGCTTCTGTACGCGGCGAAGAGAAAGGACCTTACCGTCGCCTATTACCACCATGCCGA
>JAKAGP010000218.1 GCA_021825785.1 Nitrospirota bacterium | reverse complement strand
CCTGCCCCCAGGCGGGGGTCTCGGATGTCACCAGAAGCGCCACGGCATCATTTTTTTTTCCGCTTTCAGCAAGCTGCTGGATCTGGACCTTAAGGTTGCCGTCAGTGTCCCACTTTGGTCCGATGTCCTCCAGCCTGTCTTTCATGCCGCCTTCGGCCACCGTAAGAGCGTCCCTGTTTGCCTTGAGGAACTTGGCGTCCGCTGCCGCGTAATTGCTTTTGGCCTTGCTGTCGTCCGGGTTCAGAAGCACGTTTCTTGTGGCCTGGCCCGTTTGAAGACCTTCCGCGTACATGTCCTCCAGGTCCAGCAGCAACTTCTGGTCTACATGAATCATCTTTTGAGTTCTGGCCTTTGCCTGGCTGCTATGGATAATGAAAACCGCGAGGATCACACCCATTATGGCTGCGTTAATAATGCCAACCGTAAGCAGAAGTCTTTTAATGTTCACAGCAGATTCCTCCCCACTTCGTTATATGCGATTTTTTTTTGCAGGAAAAAACAAAAAGCGCCGGCCGTCATGTAGCGGCCTGTCCTTTGTGCTTCCGGCAATTTTTCTTTGTTCGCCAGGGGCTCCGTTTTAGTTAATTAGATTTTTTTATTTTTTTATTCCCCAGCTTTATTTATCCTTATCGTAACAGGAGATTGAAATCTTTAGCCCGGTTCTAAAGAAAGGGGAAAAGGTACATTTTTGTCATTAAGTGCAGGGCCTTTTCAGCCGGAAATGGAGGGAGCGGCGAACAAATAACGGCCTAAAGGGCGGCGGTTTTTTGCGTTAATTCCCCGCCTTCGCAAAAAAGAAATGAACCCGCGCTGAGTAATGCCTGCTGTGCCTGCCTCCCCTGGACCTTGGGCAGCCCCGCAGGGCCATCACGGCGGCGACGATAAAGATCACCGCCGCCAGGAAAAGGCTTTTCGCAAACCCCATCCACGCGGGCTTTCGCCTTGTGTGCTTCGTTTTTCCAGCCGGTTTTTTTTCTTTTCTTTTTCTTTTACTCATGATATATTTCAAGCCCTTGTGCGTACCAAAATCCGCCCGGCAAGCATAACGCAAAAAACCGGACTTGAAGGTAATTCATCATACGCCGCCCGGCTATAAGCCGCTTGAAAGGACGCGGCCCAGATCAAATGCCCTCTGGCAGTCCGCGGGGAATTCGGTCTCCCGCCTTGCCGCCTTGTGGGCCGGGTCTGCATATTCCATGACCACCTTGGAATAGTCCGGGAACTGATATGTATCATAACAGCACAAGGTTTCGGATGAGCCGAAGACCATCCGGAGCGACCCTTCCGTCATGCTGTACATATTCCCATAGCCCCGTTCCACGCTCATCTGCTCCGTAACATTCATCGTATAAATTACGCCAGTTTTGATCTTGCGGGGGAAGATGGATCTTGGCGGCTTTGCATATTCAAGCGGCGCAAACAGAAGGCGCTCCAGAAAAGACCGCATCCCGCCCGTCATCGTTCCGAAATATACCGGCGACCCGAGGACGACCGCCCCGGCCTCTTCCTCTATCTTCCTTAGCACCGGCGTCAGCTCATCGTTCATGGCGCATCTGCCCTGCATTTTCCCGCCGATCAGTTTGCAGGCAAAACAGCTTGTGCACCCCTTGTAGGTGAGATCATATAGGTGTATCAGCTCCGTGTCCGCCCCTTGTGCGGCCGCGCCTTCAAGCGCCTTTTTAAGCAGGGTTGCAGTATTCCAGTTCTTCCTGGGGCTCCCGTTGACCGCGATCACTTTCATGCTCTATCGTCTCCTCCATCTATTTCTGCATTGGCCGTTGGTCGTATCCGGCAAACAATATTTTAAATCTTTCACGTGCAACTTTCTTTGAACAACAACCAAACCCGCGCCGCATAAAAAAAGCCCCCGGCGCGACCCAGGGTTTCCGCCATCTGCCTTTTCGTAAGGCCAAATTTTTTCTCATCTTTTTGATTTCTTCGCCGGTCAGGAACCCGGCGGCTGATCTTTCAGACCTTAATTTCTCTTTTCGGTGCCCTTCAGCGATGGGCATAAAAAACCGGCTGACGGATTGCGCATATATTGCAATTTTCCGGACGAACATTCAATAGGTTACATGATTTTTTCCCGCATAAGCTACTATTCCATTTCGCATAAACTGATAGAAACCCCCATTTTTTTCGCATAAGGTGCAATTTTTCCCTCAGCAATTTGATATCCTCACGATTGACATAATCAATAGATGTATCATAATATGTAACAAAAGGATGTATAAGGAGATGTATATGGGTAAGACGACTGTTGTCATCGATGAAAAGCTTATGCAGGAAGCCCTGAGGGTGACAAACCTTAAAACGAAAAAAGAGGTTATTGAAAAAGGCCTTAGGGAATTGCTTCGAAGGAGGAACCGTGAGATATTGAGACAGGAGCTGGGGACCTTTGATATTGACCTTTCTCTGGAGGAGCTGAAGAAAAGGCGGGCTGAGAAATAGTATGGTCCTCATTGATACTTCGGCCTGGGTGTTTGCCCTCAAGAAGAACTTCCATCCGCTGGTGAAGGAAAGAGTCGAAGAAATACTTACGGAGAGCGAGGTCGCGATCACTGAGGTTATCGAGCTAGAACTTCTGGGCGGAGCGCGGAACGAAAAGGAATATGACAGGCTAAAAAGCAGGCTCGATGCCTTGTCTTATATTGAGACGACAAAGGAGCTATGGGACAGGGCGTCAAGGCTTGCATTTGCTTTGAAACAGAGGGGCGTCACCGTCCCGTACACCGACATTCTGATATCCGCTTCCGCTCTTAAAGACAAAGCGGTCCTTTTGCATGCGGACGCCCATTTCGATGCCATCGCTAAACATACTGACCTGAAGGTTGAAAGCCTAGTCTCATTGATTAAATGAAAAGACAGAGGAAGTTGTATGAGAAAACCTGAAAGCAATTTATGCGGAAAATTCTAGCAACTTATGCGAAAAAAAATTGCAGCTTATCCGAACGAAATTGCAATATATGCGAAATCCGACAAACAACAACGCTTTAAACGTCTATGTTCCTGGCCTCAAGCGCGTGTTTGTGTATGAACTCTTTTCTGGGCTCAACCTGGTCTCCCATGAGAATGGTGAATATCTCGTCCGAGTTCACGGAGTCCTCCACGGCAACCTGCAGGAAGGTGCGCTTCTCCGGGTCCATGGTGGTCTCCCAAAGCTGCTCCGGGTTCATCTCGCCCAAGCCCTTATACCTCTGTACGCTCAGTCCTTTTCTGGATATGTGCATGACGAAGTCCATCAGGTCGCGGTCCCCCGCAAAACGCTGCTCACCGTCCTTTGTCTTCACCGCATAGGGTGTTGCGCCAAGCACCAAGAGATCCTGGTGAAGCCGTTTGAGCTCCCTGAAATCCGGGGAGTCCAGGAATTCCTGCGACAGCTTTATCCGCTGGTGGTGCCGCCTGATCTCAACGTTATTGGATCCATGCTCCTCGTCTTTGACTATTTCGCCGGTTTTGGTCTCGGGGAACTTTGCCTTCAATCCGCCCAAAAACGCCTCCAGCTTCTCTGAATCCTTCAGGAGGGCCGCGTCCACGCCGCTTTCAAGCACGAACTTAAGAAGCTCCGGATCGTTCCTTCTTAAGGCAAACCACTCTATGAGCCTTTCGAAGCGTTCGAGTCTCCTTAGATGCGGTATCAGCGCCTTCCCGGTAACCGGTTTGCCGGACACCTCCAGGGTTATCTCCTCCGCGGCAAGCTCCAGCAGCATCTCCCGAAGCTCGTCGTCGGTCTGTATGTATCTCTCCTTTTTCCCTCTTTTTACCTTGTAGAGAGGGGGCTGCGCTATGTACAGAAACCCCTGCTCTATGATGGCGGGCATCTGCCTGAAAAAGAAGGTAAGAAGAAGCGTCCTTATGTGTGCCCCGTCCACGTCCGCGTCGGTCATGAGGACCACCTTGTGGTAGCGGGCCTTGGCGACGTCGAAATCAGGGCCTATGCTGGTTCCCAGGGCCGAGATGAGGACCTTTATCTCCTCGGAGGTAAGCATCTTGTCGAAGCGGGCCTTCTCCACGTTCAATATCTTTCCGCGCAGGGGCAGTATGGCCTGGAAGCGCCTGTCCCTGGCCTGTTTGGCGCTGCCTCCGGCCGAATCGCCCTCCACTATGTAAAGCTCGCTTCCAGCGGGGTCTTTTTCGGAGCAGTCCGCCAGCTTGCCCGGCAGGGCGGCGTCCTCAAGAAAGCCCTTTCTGCGCGTGAGCTCCCTTGCCTTTCTTGCCGCCTCCCTCGCCCTCGCGGCCTGTATGGACTTCTCTATGATCTTCCTGGCCACGGGAGGGTTTTCCTCGAAATACGCGCCCAGGATATCGTTCACTATGGACTCCACAAACCCCTTGACCTCGCTGTTTCCAAGCTTCATCTTGGTCTGGCCCTCGAACTGGGGCGTTGTAAGCTTTACGCTTATTACTGCC
>JAKAGP010000217.1 GCA_021825785.1 Nitrospirota bacterium | reverse complement strand
TCAGGAGCCTCCTTTCATACTACACAAGCAAACATTTCATGCGCCCGAGCGTCCATACGCATTTCGTGGTGCAGAATAACCATGATGCCGGCGGCCCTGCTGCCCCGGAAAAAGGGGAATCCGTTTAGTTAGAAACCCGCTTCAAAATTGATTCTATTTGAAAATAGGCCCTTGTATTTAGTTAGAACGTTTGTTTTTGCTCAGGTAAAACGTTTCGTGCCGCCCCTTTGTCTCAGGACCACATAAGTGGCCCCGAGACCCCCGTCGCAGTCCCTGGCCGAAGCGTAGGCCAGGACGTGTTTTCTGAAAGGGCCTTGCAGCCATTTCCTCAGCGCTTCTTTAAGCACCGGCCCGCCTGGCGAACGGAGCCCCCTGCCGTGGATAACCTTTACGCAGAAGGCCTTTTCCCTTATGGCTTCCCGGAAGAAAGCTTGCAGGGCATCAAGCGCTTCCTCCCTGCTCATGCCATGCAGGTCGATATATTCCCTAACTGCAAACTCCCCCCTGTGCAGGCGCCTTGTAATATCAGGGCCTGCGCCGGGACCGGCCCATTCGATATACTCGCCTGTCTGCTCAAGGACTATCTTTTTTTTGCCGGATACCAGTTCCTCCAGAAGAACCATTGGGTCCCCGTTCAAATCCTGCCTGGGCTTCTGAGGTCTCCGCACAGGCGCACCGCTTTCCGTAAAAGCACCGCTGAATTCCTTTATCTCCCTGACGCCGGCCATTGCCTCCAGGAACACCTCCCGTTCCGTTTTTTTATCTTCCCGCCCCTCTTCCCGCGACGGCTCGCCGCAAACGGGCTCATCCTTCTTGGCGTCTCTGTGTTTTTCCCTGGGTTTACTGCTGGGTTTTGCGTCCCTGGAGGCGCTTTTTAAAAACTCCTTCAGGGACTCAAAGGGGGTGAAAAAAAGGGAGGGCGTTTTCATTTCTCAGTCCTGCACATCCAAAAAATTTTTGTTTTTTTATTTTTACTTTTTTGTTTTTATCGCTGCCTTCCGGCCTTCTTTATTATAAATAAACGGCCCGCAAAATATAGACTGGCCAGACCTGAAAGGCCGGGCCCCTTATGGAGCCATTAATAAATTTGACTTGATTCGGTTTCCTCCCCGCGTGTACATTAGTATATGATAGGGAGTCCATTTCTTAATAATGGGCTTAAGAACGGGCCGGGAACGGGCCGCTTGCCATTTCCGGATGTTTTATTTTATTTGATTTTTGACTTTTTGCTTTTGGGACGGAGGAAAAAATGAAAGTTCGGGATCTTCTTAAATCGAAGGGGCAGGGAATCATTTCGATGGATGTCAGCGCTTCCGTGGACGACGCTGTAAAGGCCATGAACGCCAGGAAGATAAGCTCTCTTGTCGTGACGGAGGAGGGCAACCCGGTTGGGATATTTACGGAGAGAGATGTGATAAAAAGCTACGTGGCTTCGGGAGGCAGGAGCTTCCGGAGCATCAGCCTGAGGCAGGCCATGACGCGGGACCTGATCGTGGCCGAGGCCGCCGAGGATCTGCAGGCAACGATGGCCGTTATGATACAGGAGAACATAAGGCACCTTCCGGTAACCGATGAAGGCGTCCTGATAGGGATGCTTTCGGCAAGGGATGTCATACAGGCCCATATCGGCAAGCTCAAGGCAGAGATACACCACCTGAAGGACTATATCGCCGGCGCCTGATCCTGGGCAGCCTCGCTGCCCGGAAAGAGCAAAAAACAAAAAACGGTCTGCCGGTTTTTCCTGTCCCCTCATCTTCTTTCGTGTCTTATTGCGCCTCATGCCTTTCTCATGTGCCATAAAAAATTTTCTCGTTAGCGGTCTTCGCTCTCTGTATAATTGGGGCATGGAAAGGGCCATAAAAAAAGGCGCTCTTCAAAAATACTTTCATGCCTCCGGAATGGGAGAGGTCCTTGAAATGAGGCCCCTGGGCAGAGGGGTGCACGGCGAGGGCTGGCTCATCCGGGCTAAGGGGGCCGGGGGCACGGAGGAGTTCGTCATAAAATCCGTAAGGCCCAACGGGCTTGGGCACGACTATCCTTCCGACCGGGCTGGCCTGTTCCTTTTGGCTCTGGATACCTATAATTCCCTGCCAAACCACGTAAAGGCCCTGGATGTTCTGGACCTGCGCGCTGACGGCTCGCTCCGGTCCGTGGGGGGCGGTAAGGAATACTACCTTCTTATGAAGAGGGCGGCCGGGAAAAGCTATTTCGAGGACCTGGACTTGCTGGCAGGGAAAAAAGCGCTCGGCCCGGGGGACCGTCAAAAGATAACCCGCCTGACTTCCTGCCTGGCGGAGATCCATTCTCTGAGGAAGGCCTCAAAGGATCTCTATCTGAGGAAACTGAGAGACATCATAGGGCACGGGGAATGCCTCATGGGCGTGTTCGATTCCTATCCCAGGGGAGTGGTGCCTCCGGTCCGGATGGCGGAGATAGAGAAAAAATGCATAGACTGGCGCGCCAGGCTGAAGGGGAAGGCCCATTTTTACCGGAGGCTGTGCCGCATCCACGGGGATTTCCACCCAGGAAACATCTGGTTTCATGAGAGACCCGCCGTGGCTGGCTTCGCAGGTAAGAAAAAGCAAAGATCATATCTTGAGTTTACGCTTCTGGACAGGAGCCGCGGCCCCTGGGGCGAGGCGGCCGATGACCTGACCGCCCTGGCTATAAATTTTATTTTCTACTCCATCCAGAGGCATGGTAAGGTGCAGGGGGCCTGCCTCGAGGCGCTAAAAATGTTTTTTGGGAAATACATAGGTCTCACGGGGGATGAGGCTGTTTTGGGCTTGGTTGCGCCATTTTTTGCCTTCAGGGGTGTGGTGGTGGCAAACCCGGCATTTTACCCCCGCCTGGGGGATGAGGGGCGTAGCCTCATCTTCCGGTTCATCCATAGGGTGCTCGATTCCCCGGTTTTTGAACCTGAAAGAGTGAACGATTACATCTCTTCATAGAATATTCATATTTATGTTTTACTTTTGATAAGATTTAGAAAAATCAGAGAAAAAAGAAAAGAAAAAAAAGTTCCTCAGCCGGAAATAAAAAAAATCCCTTAAAAAAAGGAGGGCATGGCGGTGAAATCCAAGACTAAATATGTTATCGCGGCTACCAGCCTTATCATCATGGGCCTGATCGCGGGCCTGGTTTTATCTTCCACTCTTAACATCAACACCAATGTGTACAGTCAGGAATACAAGGTGCCGGAACAGGCAGTGAAAACGCTTACCCAGGTAAGCGATGCCATGGCGGACCTGGCGGCGGTTGTAAAACCCTCCGTCGTGAACATATCCACGGTAAGCATCGTCAAGACGAAAGGCGTTGAGAACCCTTTTTTCAATGACCCTTTTTTCAGGCAATTTTTCGGCAACCAGTTCCAGCAGCCGCAGGAACGCAAGCAGCTGAGCCTGGGCTCCGGCGTCATTGTGGACCCGAACGGCATAATACTCACCAATAACCATGTCGTGAAGGGCGCCCAGAGGATCACCGTCACGATCAACCAGAACACGTACAAGGGCAAGGTCATCGGCGCGGACGCGAAGACGGACCTGGCGGTGGTCAAGATAAACGCCACCGGGCTGCCCGCGATAAAATGGGGCGATTCGGACAAGCTCCGGGCCGGCGACACCGTCCTTGCCATAGGGAGCCCGTTTGGCCTGACCCAGACGGTTACCTCCGGCATAGTTAGCGCCGTGGGCAGGGCCAACGTGGGCATAGCCGCTTATGAGGATTTCATCCAGACGGACGCGGCCATAAACCCGGGCAACTCCGGGGGAGCGCTTGTGAACGCCAGGGGCGAGTTGGTGGGCATCAACACCGCCATATTCAGCACCACCGGGGGATATGAGGGGATAGGCTTTGCGATCCCGAGCGACATGGCCAAGGTGGTTATGAACGACCTTATAAAGACGGGACGCGTCATACGCGGGTGGCTTGGGGTCTGGATACAGCCCGTGAACAGCGATCTGCAAAAGCAGTTCGGCCTCAAAAACAAGCAAGGCGCCCTGGTCTCTGATTTTGTCGAGGGGAGCCCCGCCAGGAAAGCCGGAATGGAGCGAGGCGACTTCATAGTGGAGTATAACGGGAAGAAGGTCACCGATCCCAATGAGCTCAGGAACATGGTCGCCAATACCGCCCCCGGGACCTCCGTGCCCATAACAGTGATAAGGTCCGGCCAGCGCGTTACGCTTAGCGTGAAGATAACCGAGCAGCCAAAAGAAACAGCCAAGGCGGAGGCGCCGGTCCTTGAGAACGCCTTAAGCGGGGTCGACGTGCAGGACATCACGCCCGGGGTTAGAAGCGAACTCAGCCTTCCGGCAAGGATAAAGGGAGTGGTTGTCACCAGGGTTGCGGAGGAAAGCCCGTCCAGCGATGTGCTTAACGCCGGAGACGTTATCATGGAGATAAACCACGTGAAGGTCAATAA
>JAKAGP010000216.1 GCA_021825785.1 Nitrospirota bacterium | reverse complement strand
CCGGTGTAGATCTCGGTGGTCGCCGTATCATGAAAAACTATCACGGCCCAGTCCGGGTGCCGGTCCAGGCAGGAGATCAGGAACTCCGGCTCGGGGCGGCCCCCACCAGCGGGTTACGATCTGTAACCGACTGGACTTACTCCGGCAGCTTCTTGCCTTGAGGCTTTTTCAGGAAGTTTTTGTTGGTGACCACGGACCTGCCCAGTTTCTTCTCAAGTTCCTTCCGCGCGTTTCCCGCGATCTTCCCGCCAATACGGGCATCCTCTTTCAACTTGGGAACTCCTTTGGAATCCTCGTTGCGATGTATCTCCGTGGTGGACCGCTCCCCCAGCATGGTGAAGATCAGCTCGAAGTCGTCCATGTGGTCCCGCAGGTTCTGCCGTGCCAGCCCTTTGAGGGTTTTATACTCACTCGGGGTTACGCCAAAAGTTGCCTTGGAGATCTCCGCGGTCAGTATCTCGTAATCCCTTTGTTCCTGCGCCCCGCGCTTTTGCCATTCATCCGTCAGCTCTTCGCGAATGGCGATGCCGCGCATGCGCTTTTCTATCCAGTCCTCGCTATACCCTTTCAGCCGGTACAGCAGCCTTGTGCGCTTTGCGGCCAATTCCGGGTCTTCGATCTCCTGCACCCGCTCATAGCCCACTTTTGCCAGCCAGCGCTTGAGCGGCTCGGCCTTGGGCGAAGGAATAGACTGGACGATACGGAAGATGCCCTCGGTATCCGCGCAATCGGTCTCGCGCATTTTTCCGTCCGGTGCCGGCAATTTCAACCCGTGACAAAATGTCACGACTTCACTCCCTTCTTCCTGCAGCCTTTGCTTCAGTTTGCGCCAATACGCGCCGGCATCGATACTGTCGGTCAGAGCGCCGCAAATATCCACAACCGAGAACCACCATTCGTTCTTGTGAAGCGTCTTGCGGATCTTCCTGCCCTTAAAGACCGCCACCTTCGATATTTCTTTGGTCATATATTTGCCCCCGGCGACTTTCTTGCCTAGAGTATAGCAGACGAACCCGACAAAGGCGTGTCGGGTTTGAAATACGATCTAGAACGGTTCCTCTTCCCCGGCATCGTAGTCGATGTCGGAAAGCACGGTGTTGATCTCTTCGAGGCTGAAGAATTCCGGATCGAAGTGGCCGCCTATCCAATCCAGCTTCTCTTTATGCTCGGGATGCTTCTTGTCCTTGATGGCGGCCAGAAAGTCCTGGTAGCCGTAAGGACCGCCGCAATCCTCAGGCGGGCAGGCGCGCGCGCCGGCCAGGCAAATGGGATAGGTTTTACCGGGCTCGGCAGGTCCAACCGCCTCCAACTCCAGCAAATGCCGCCAGCCGTCGCCCATGTCGTATTCGTAAATGAACTTATTCAGCGCGGCGGCCGGAACCTTGCCGAGCACCAGCGCTGAATCGTCCTGGACGTCTTCCCAATCCTCGTTCGGCACAGAATACTGTTCCCCGCCTATATTGAACAGGTGCAGGTGCCCGCCGGCCCAGCCCATAGCGGCCTGAATTACGCGGGAGAACTGGCGCAGGGTGAAGTTGCTCTCCACCTGTACTCGCCGCCAAACGGCCGGTTTGACGTCTTTGAGCGTGATCTTGAACTGATAAACGCGATTTATTGTTTTTGGCATAGTGTGCTGAAAATAGTATAGCAGACTCGCGCGATAACCTACTGCCGCGATAGGATGGTATTCCGGGTTAAATTATCTGGAAACCTATATCCCGTAGGTAGTCGTAGGTTGCATTATAGAACGCCGGCAGGCGGGTGTGGTCTTCCCCATCCCCCTCCGGCACCACTATTACCATGCCCTGGCGGGCGCGGGTTAAGAGGACGCGATACGCGTTCTTTTGATAAATCTGGCGATAATCCTTGTTGATTCTCTGCCATTTGTTGCCTTTGAAGGACCAGTTCTCCCAGCCCGCGGGCGTATGCCGCATGTCCGCGTCCCAGGTTACGCAGGCCCAGTCCAGCTCCAGGCCCTGCACGTGGAATTCCGTGGCCACGTCCTCCAGGTAATAGGACGAGCGCACGTCGTCCTTGCCGGCCAGGTGAGGCCCGGCTTTAGAGCGCGGCATAATTATGCCGCGCGTCCGGGCCGCAAGGCCGGAGGCGATTTCTCAGCGAAAATCGCCGAGGCGGGGTCGCGCAAAACCGCTATGCGGTTTATGCGTGACACAGTCCACCGGGAAAGCGTGCGGCCCCAGCCTCCAGGTCCAGCACCTTCTTAACCAGCTCGGAGACGCGCTCGGTGCGGAAAGAGCGCAGCGAAACGGCCAAGGTGCAGCTCGTCCTTGTATTCCACCTTCAGCGGCGTCCCTTTTAACCTGGCTATAACCCGGCCCGTCCGTATGAGCCCCCTTTATCTACTGGCCGCCGCCCACCAGGCACACTATCACGGCCCAGTCCGGGTGCCGGTCCAGGCAGGAGATCAGGAACTCCGGCTCGGACTGGTTGAAGTCGGGGCGCTTCTTCTTGCGCTTCATGAAGTTAACAGTCTGCTGCAGGTCCTCGTGCTGCCAGGCGCCGTCTTCGGCGTATTTCTTGCGGCTGGCGCATTCCCTCATGATTCCTATGATACCATCACGCTCTTGATCGTTTTTCCTTCGGGAGAGAGTATGGTCACATGTCCGGAATCGGAGTTGAAAACCCACAGATTCCCGGTTTTGTGATCGAGAGAAAGGAAGAGCGAAAAATTCCCGTGTTTTTCTCCGGGTTCAGTATACTCATCCGGTTTTACCTCTGCCAAAACGGAGCCGTCGCTAAGTGATATCTTTTTTAACTTGGTCTTTTGTGGGTCGTTATAGTTTACGTTTATGATCCAGGCATAATTATTAACCATGTCAAAAGCAACATTGTTGATCATGGTCACAGGATCCATTTTTAAATGGTTCGTTACTCTCCCCGTCCTGGAAACCTTATAAAAATTCCCCTGCGTCCCAACTGCCCATATACTGCCATCTCTTTCGTCGGGATAGATGCCCATGAAATAATAGCTCTCGCCTGGATAGACCGCAGTCCCATGCCCCGATGCGGTGGAATCATAGCGTACTAGCACCCTGCCACGCGCTTCCCAGCAAATATTATTGCCCGCGTCCCATGAGAGAAAGTCATGCTGCGGCCAAGTGTCACCATCCCGCCCAGCCAACCAGACCCCCTTATTATCCTTTCTTATCGAGATAATATTTCTTCCCGGGCGTGGCCACCATTTCCCCTGTGGATACGGGTTAATCTCCTGATCCTGCTTTCTTACTATCTGGATATTATTTTCGAAGGCTTGCTCACTTGGGAAGCTCAGATATTTTCCATGGACCGGATCCACCAGCATGACGCCATCGGCATATTTATCAAGCGCTGACTTGAAGTAACCGTAAAAAGAACCGGCGACCTGACTTTCAACCTTGCCGTCATCCGAGATCCTCATCAAATTCGGCAGGCCTTCATGTTGCGCGTTACTAACATACCCCAGGATATTTAGCGCCCGCTCATCGTCGTTGTAGAACACGAAATTCGCGCCCTGCCTTCTCCCGGGCACCTCAGCAACTACCCGGTTGCTTAATAATACTGCGCCGTCACCAGAATCCGCCTTGATGTAATAAGCATAATTCGTCGCTGGAGCAATAGTTCTGTCCTGGTAGACGGGCTCGGCAGACGCGGACCCCAGCAGCTCAAAATTCTCCGTACCTTCGGTGGATCTGTACACCGAGTACCCCTTAGAATTCTTTACTGGCTCCCAGCGAAGCTCGACGAGTAAATGCCCTGCGACCTCCGGCGGTTTAAGCTCAAAGCCTTCCCCCTGAATCTTGCCGATCCGGGCTTTGACCTCCGCCGCCTGCGGGTATGACGGGTAATTCTTCAAGACATCGCTGCAGGCTGCCAACGCTTTTTCCTTTTTCCCGGTCTTGAGCCAGAGCGAGCAGATAACATCTTCCGCATTCGCTTTATTCTGCGGCGCCACGTCCTGCACGGCCTTCTGGTAAGAAGCGATGGTAGCCTCCAACCCCGATATGGAAAAATATTCTGTCCCCGCAATACGCTCGCTTTTCTCGTTGAGTATCCACTTGAACTCCCCGTTTATCGCTGCTATCGCCTTGTCTGCAAGATCGGATGATGGATACTTGTTTAAAAATTCGACATAGGGACTCACGCCGTAATCCAGCGAACAATTTTCGTCCCCCTCGCATTCCCCTCCTTGGCTTAAGTTGGTTTTTTCGAATGCGGCATCGTCGGCATACTCGCTATTAGGGAATAACGTGATAAGCCTATTGAAATGATAGCCGTTGTAGTAATACGAGCCTGATGGCCCCCCATCGATATATTCCTCCATTTTATTCGTAATTTCCGGAGGTATTCCGCTCTCGTGGGTGGTTGGGTTGTAAGTTTCAGCGTAATCATCCTCAAAGCGTTTTTTTAGGCGCCACAGCAGCAGATAT
>JAKAGP010000215.1 GCA_021825785.1 Nitrospirota bacterium | reverse complement strand
TCTTGGAATAACAATTGTCGCACCATTAGTAGAGTTCGATAATAAAACTAATACAGTCACTGTTACTTTCGCCGACAAAAATAATCATGGTATTGCAAACGGAGGTCATACCTTCGAGGCGATCCAGCAAGCGTTATCAGAATCCGAGGAATCTGTTAAAAACGCTCTCGTGAAAGTTGAATGTATAACTGGGGAAATAGAACATGATTGGCTTCGCGGAATAGTGGATGGTAGAAATCGTTCTAGACCAGTCAAGGATGAATCTCTCGAAAATCTTGCATTGTCTTATCAGTCAATAAAAAATGTACTAACTGATCCTCTGTATAAAGATAGAATCGCGTATTCCGAATTCGAATTGAACGAAAACAATAAGAGAAAAGATATATCCATTAGAGAAATACTTTCTTACATTTACTGTTTAGATCAATTCGATAAAAATGCCCACCCAATAGAGGCTTACTCCTCAAAAGGAGCGGTAGTTGAATATTACGCGGATACAGACGAAAAGGGACAGAAGCGTACTTACATTATTGAAAAAGCAAGTAAAATTCTTCCTGACATTGTGAGATTAAGAGATCTCATATACCAAGAACTTCCACTCGCCTACAATGAACTCGGTCTTGCCTTTGGTAAAAATACCACTATGGGTGTTATTACTCACGAAGATAGCCCGCGTCCACTTAGATTCGTCACAGGAACCACAAAATGGACTTATCCAGACGCTTTTATCTATCCAATACTTGCTGCATTTAGAAAACACGTGGATCATAGAGGATGGAAATGGGCAAATGGAGTTAATCCGTTTGATATCTGGAGGCAGAAAAAAAACGATGTAGCTGCAACACTCAAGGATGCGTTCGGAACGTATCAAACACCAAACAAATTAGGGAAGGCTACATTTGCATGGCGAACGTTCTACGATGTAATTTAAATTGGGTCCGCTTGTTCACAAAAGCCCCGTTAGGGGCTTTTGTGTTAATAATTTACTTACTAAATCGAGTAATCTACTTCATTCTTGTCCTTGTCCGATTTTGGCTTCAGTGTTTCAAACCACTCCGGACGAACTTTATAATAAGCCCTAATTGCTGTTTATACTTTCATCAAGTTTGGTGAAATTTAGGCGAACTACCGGTTCAAAGTTTCGGCAACCATCCCCGCTATCAAAAATAAAACAGGCTTCATGCCTGCTTTATTTTTGATAGCGGGGATGGCAAGATTTATTCTTTTTAATCAGAAGTTAATTTGTTATACTTAAAAGTAATAGGAATGGGGGCTCTGCCTCTTCAAATATAAAAATATGAATATTTTATTATGGATCATCCGGATCTTACTGGCCTTATGGAATCTGACCGGTGCTATCTACATGATGGGTCACTATGAAAATCTGGCCCAAACCTGGGCTTTGAACGCCTTTCCCCGACCGGTCTGGGTGATTCTGGGCCTGCTCCAGGTTTTATTTTCATTAGGCTTGGTCCTGTCCGGCCCGTTCAAGGCCTGGCCTAAGCTGACCTCCGTTTCGGCAACGGGCCTGGCAGTAATCTCATTATTGGGCCTCTTATTATACCCCACGTATGCCGGCTTTCCGGGTATTCTCTGGGGCTTGATACCGGCCGCCCTAGCCACGTTCGTGGCCTATGAAAAATGGCCCGCCAAGAACTGACGCCCATCAAACTCAACCGGGTTGCCGGCCTCCCCTCCCCTCATCCGCAATTATCATTTTGAAAAAATAATACGATTCCAATCAAAGGTCGAAGTCGTATCTCAATAAAGCAAGTAAAAACTTATGCAAAAAATCAACGTAAAAGCGTTTACTCTCGCCTGGGGAATTTCTTTTGGAGTCTATTTTCTTTTTATCGGCTGGGCGGCCTCGTTCGGTTGGGGAGTAAAAATCGTACAAGACGTATCTTCCTTCTATATCGGCTATGCGCCCACTTTTTTAGGCGGAATCATCGGCGGTATCTGGGCATTTTTCGACGGAGCCATCGGAGGCTTAATCATAGCCCTGATTTATAACGCCTTAATTAAGGAAAAAAATGTATGAACAAAACAAAAGAATGGATCTATGGCATCATATCCGAGATTTCTTTTTTCGCGTTTCTTTATTATGTCCAATCTTTGTTAAAGGTTGGCGGCAATCTCTGGGTCAGCTCTTTGATCCTATGGGCATTGATAAATTTATCCTTAATGTTTTGCCCGGTCATGGGTAAATGTCAGAAATAAAAGATTTGACAGCATCTCTTCTCGCTAAAAGCCGCCCCGTCCGGGCGGCTTTTTTATGGAGAGAAGATCATTAAGCTAAAACCGGCGCGGAATTTCTGCCTGCTTTGCCTCTTTTACTTATTTATGATAGGGTTTAAGTAATAACCGTTCTCTTGAAAAGAGCTAACATAAAGGAGGTAAAAATTGAAGGAAGCTGCCTGCGTTTTGAGGCCTATCGAGCTTGTCCGGATCGCCGGAGCTCCCAGCTGTTTTGACAAGAAAAGGCTATGGTTTGAAAAAACTCCCTTCGCTGGCCTGGAAAGATCCTGCCTCATGGCCCTGGTCGTCTCGGGGCTCGAAGGAAACCGCTTCCCCACCAATGCCCAGGATGCCTCGTTCGTCTTCGGCGGCGCGCTCGTCGCCGACCTTTCGGGAGAACTGATCGTCCCTCCCCGGCCGCTCTCCTTCTGCCGCGAAGAGATGCCGCACGTCCTCTGGAGCTTCGTCTGGGAAGCAGTGGAGACCCATAGGAACGCCCTCGAAGGACGCTTCCTCGCCCTCATGCTCGGCGCTTTCCTGCCGCGCCAGACCCAGGCGGCTCCCGAAAGACCCTATTACTACACCCGCTTCGGCGAACTCTGGGAGGGATTGGAATACTCTTCCCCGGTCATGGACAGGGTCAGCACCTATCTCGGCGATAAGAACAAGGAAGAGGGCCGGCGAGCCTTGAAGCGGCTGCCTAATGAGATGCAAACGGCGATCACCAACGTGAGCGAGCACGTGCCGGCCATGCTGGAAATCACCCTCGCGCATCTTTAAACCGCCCTTGGCGGTTTTTTATTTTTTAAAAAGCTGCTAAGGTGAAACTATGACTTTAGAACAAGAACAATATGACCGGCTCGCCTATTATACCCTGGCCCACCAGGACCCGACTTTCATCCACCAGCACGTCGTGGACGCCTATACGGCCCAACGGGCCGACGAGAAGACCAAGCCGATCAGCCTCGCCTTCGCCTTGATCGGCCTTTACTTATACCTGGAAAAAGGCTTTTCCGGCAAGGAAGTGCAGCGCGCCCATATGGAACTGGCGCGGAAGAGGAAGCGGTGGCCGGTCTTCGAGCAGCCGGAACGGCGAGGAGAGATGACCGTTTCGGACATCCTCGGCGCTCCGCCCGGCCGGGAGCGGGACGAGGCCATCCGAAAATGGTGCGCCTCCGTCTGGAAGGCCTACGGAGAAAATCGGCAACAAATCATCGATCTGATTGAAAAGATCGGATTAAAAAAAGGCGTGTCCTAAGACATGCCCTGTTATTTTTTAAGCCGAAGCCTGCTTGCAAGGACACTCGACCTCGCGCCTGGTCCCGTATTCCACGGGTTTGGCGCAGGCGCAACGACCTTCGGCCCACTGGACCAAGAGCTGGTCGCCGGCCTTGATATTCCCGGAGACGAAGACCAGAAACCTCTTGGCCGCCGAGATGGCTTCGGGACCGAACTGACCGAACTTTTTGTCGGCCGCGGTCGAGCATTTAAAAAAGCATAGGCCGCTGACCTCATACAAGATCAGGGCTATCGGGGTTTCCGGAAAGCTCCTCTTATTGAGGCTCTCTTCGAACTCGAATCCCACCGGGACGGTGATGATGTTGCCGCTTCTGACCTCGAACCCCTCAGACTTCTCTACCGCTTGCGTCATGCTTCCTCCTTTCGTTACCTGTGGTTAAACATCCTTTATCTCTCTAAAATATAGAAAAAACAGGCCGGCGTCAAGCTTAGCCCTTGGCCGCCACCAGCCCCCAGACCTCCCCGGCCCCATTTTCCTTAAGGACGCGGGCGGCTTCGTCCAAGGTAGCACCGGTAGTGACGACGTCGTCGATCAGGATCACGTTCCGGCCGCCGAGATCCTCTCCGCGCCAAGCGAAACAATTCCTGACGTTCTCCCGCCTCCGCCGCCCGCCCAATTTGGCCTGAGGCCGCCGATATCGGGTCCTCTCGAGGCTCGCCACCTCCATCTCCAGCCGGAAATAGCCGCCCACCGTCCGGGCCAGGACCTCGGCCTGGTTGAAGCCCCGCCAATTGAAGCGGCGCCGGTGGAGAGGGACCGGAATGATCAAGGTTTCTTGGAAAGTCCTCAAAATTTCCGTGCCGCCGCCTTCCGTGAGAGAATCAAAAAGCCGGCCGCGCAGGAATCTCAGCAGGAAACCGCCCAGAGGCTCGCCCAGATCTCTTATAAAATCATAC
>JAKAGP010000214.1 GCA_021825785.1 Nitrospirota bacterium | reverse complement strand
CCAGAGGGATGAAGGAGGTGAATTCATATTTTTGATACAGAAGTGACATGGGGGGAGGTCCTGAGGAGATAAAAAAACGTGAAACCATTCAGATGCTTGGGGAGATGAATATGACAAGAAAACTTGAGAGAAAGACAGGAGTGCTCCTTTGCCTTGCGCTGGCCTTCGCTTTTGCTCTTACGTTCCAGGGCTGCGGCGGAGGAGGCGGGACAACCAGCTACGACCCACCGTCAACGGCCGCTTCGGGAGTTGTGGTGGACGCCGCGACCGTCAAGAGCTGGGTTGACGGCGGCGAGGTGAACGCGGCTGGTTACAACAGGGTTGTGATCCTTGACCTTGGCACAGCGGCCGATTACTCTGCAGGCCACATTCCGGGCGCCCATTGGGTGGACCCAAGCAGCCTTTATGAAAACCGCAACGAAGGCGTTCTTACGGACGTCAACATGGTGCTTGATGGCCCAACGATGGACGCCCTTGTCCAGAAATACGGCATAGACCAGAATACCACCATCGTATTTACAAGCTCGGATTCCACAGCCAAGAGCGTTTCCCCATACTGGACCGTCGGCAGGGCGTACTGGACCTTCCGCTACTGGGGATTTTCCAAGGACAGGCTCAAGATCCTTAACGGCCTGGACGCCGCCTACGCGGACCAGTACGGACTGTCAACCGCGGCCGCGCCTTCGATAACACCGTCAACCTACAGCGTCAAGGACAACGCCTCTTTCAGGGGCGACCTCCGGGCGTCCCTGGCGGACATGATAAACTTCGCGGACGGCAAGGACTCCAATACCGCCGTGATTGACACCAGGGGCCAGGACGGCGACGGATACGATACGACGTCCTCTTACAGCGGTGACGCCAAGCAGACCCCCGGCGTATGGGCCAAAGGCACATGGGTGGCGTTTGAGGGCCACATCAAAGGCGCCATCGCCGTGAACTCCAATATGTTCTACAAAACGGTGACTGGCGCCAGCCAGACTTACAAGGTCTTCCTTTCCCCCTCGGACATGGCTGCGATGCTGGCAAAAAACGGGATCAACTCCTCGGAAACGGTCATCGTGCACTGCCGCACGGGGGTCATCGCATCGGGGGGCTTTGTGGCCATTGACGCGGTGCTGGGCTGGAACGTGGAAAACTATGACGGCTCATGGAGCCAGTGGGGCATGCTGGCCTCGACCGCGGATTGCGGCCCGCTGGACCCCAACTCTCCATGGAGGACGGACACGCCCCAGCGCACGTCAAATCTGACCTTTAACAGCGCTCTCGCCCCCAACTGCTCCGGTATTGAAGATGCGACAAACGGCGGGGCCTATACGGTCAACTCCTTCGATACTGACTTGAACAAAATAAATGAGCAGGACAGCGCCTACTTCTCCGGCGGCAGCGGCAGCAGCAGCGGCGGCGGTGGAGGAAACATAGGATGCTAGAGGAAAAAGAAAAACTTGCGTCCAATAAAAACAAAACCCTGTCTTTAAAAGGGGGAGGAGGAAGGTCATGAAGAAAGCGCAAAAAAAAGTGCTATTGATTGCGCTATTGGCAGTCTCGCTCTTTCTTGCGGCCGGCAGCGCCTACGCGTTGCCCCCCATTGTTATCGGCGACCAGGGAGCTTTCGTAAAGTTCGCCCTGCAGGGCCAGCTTTATGGCGTATGGAGAGACACCGGATCGGGCACCAGCGGGCAGGCCGATTCCACGGACCTGTTCTTCAGAAGAAACAGGCTAACGGTCCAGGTGCACGGCACGGACAAGTACGGAGCGATAGTGCAGTTGGAGTACGTTGGGGAAAGAAACGTTAACGACCTTATAGTGAGCGACAGTCCCGGCACCGAGTTCTCCGTGCTGGACGCCTACTTCATGGCGGACTTCAGCAACGAGTTCAGGATATATGCCGGCAAGCAGAAGATACAGTTCACGAGGGAAAACCTTGAGGACTGTTTTGTGCCTCTTACCCTGGACCGCTCGCTTTTCATCTATACTCTGAAACACAGCAGGGACACGGGCGTAGTGTTCTGGGGGAACCTGCCGAACATCAAGAGCCAGTACCGCGTTGAGGTCTCAAAGGGAAATGACGGCAATGGCGCGCCGCAAAGCAGCCTCATGTACACGGCCAGGTTCCACGTCTCCCTCTGGGACCCCGAGTATGCATATGGGTACAAAGGCACATACCTCGGGAAGAAAAAAGTCCTGACTTTCGGAGTGGGCGGCCAGTTCGAGCCGGATGCCGTGTACTCGGACACCGTCGCGCACACCGGGGCAAAAAGCTATTACGCATGGACAGCGGACGCCTTCATGGAATACCCTCTTACCGGCGGGACCTCCGCGGTCACCCTCTCCGGCGCATATCTCAAGACGGACTTCAACGGCGCATACGAGGGCAGCAATCCGGACCCCAACAGCATAGGCCAGGATGGCGAGAAGAACGGCTGGTATGTCAAGGCGGCCTATCTGCTGCCCAAGAGAATAGGCCCCGGGCAGGTGCAGCCTTTCGTGCGTTATGAGAAATGGAGGTACGCGGACCTGTTTAACGTATTTAATCAGGACCTGACCTGGACGGGCGCCGGGGTGAACTACCTGATAGACGGCGAGAACCTTAGAGTGACAGTTCAGTACTCAAGGACGGATTTCGGCCAGGAGGTAAACACGCAGTCGAAAAGCTTTAATACCGTCACGGCGATGCTTCAGTACAGATTTTAGATTAAAAAGACAAAGACCTCTTGTTGAATTCCTGCCCCCTCGTTGCTTACCGGGGGACCGCAAGGTCCCCCGGCCTTTTTTGAGCATCAAAAATGGGAAAACCAAATTTTCTGAATTACGCGATCTGGTTTCGCTTCAGTAGAGTAGAGAGCTGGCGTAGTGGCCGGACGGCCCTATCTCCGGCTCCCCCTCATCGAACTGGACGTTCGGTTTTCCCGAGTACAGCTCTCCGATTATCTTCCTCCAGAGGTTTTCGCAGATTGTGTCCATGGAGCTTTCGTGGACAGAAAACTGAAGCAAAGGAACTTTTTAATTTAATGGGCAATCTCCGGAAATTGACTTCCATCCGAACCTGCGGTGTTCATGGGTCGATTAAACAGCCAGATTTAAAAAGTCCCAATAAAATCAGGGGTTAGAGCTTTTACCTTGAACGGAAAAACACAAAAAAAGCAAAAAAGGCAATGGCGTTTGCGGGCCTAGCCGAGAGAAAGTTCGATGGGGCATACATGGGGAGGGTAAAGAGTTAATGCCCGGCGTGTGACCTCTGCCTGACCGCTTCGAACAGGAACACAGCCGCGGAGGCCACCACGTTCAGGCTCTCCGCTCCGCCCATTATGGGAATGCCAAGCAGCGCTCCGGCCCGCGCCTTTAGCCCTGAAGGAAGCCCATGCGCCTCTTCCCCGAAAGCGATGGCGACAGGCGCCTTGAAATCCCAATCGTAAAGCGATTTGTCCGCGTGGGCATCCGCACCGGCCAGAAGGACTTTTTTTTCTTCCAGATAATCCAGGGTTTCTTCCATCCCGGCCTCGATGACCGGCAGGTGGAAAAGGCTTCCGGCGGTGGCCCTCACCGCCTTTGAGGAAAAGATATTGGCGCTTCCAGACAGTATGATGCAGGCGTCCGCGCCGGCGGCATCCGCCGCACGCACCAGGGCGCCCAGGTTCCCCGGCTCCCTGATGCCGGCCGCCAACACTATTAGAGCTGAACCCTTGCCCTTTAAGGCCAGGCTGCCAAGCGGCAACTCTTCATACCGGCATTGGGCGAGTATGCCCTGCGGCGTCTTTGCTTCAGCGAGCTTTGTAAAAAGATGCTCAGGCACCTGGTAGAAACCGCGGGCCGCGTGGCTGATCGCCTTAAAAAAGAGAGCATCTTCCTCCAGGCGGGCCATATATTCATTGGTCACAACGACGGCCCCCAGTTTTGCGCCGCCCGAAAGTGCGGCCTCCACGAGATGCGGGCCCTCGGCCAGGAACGCATCCTTTCCGGGACGGCGTTTTATGCCAAGGAGCGTTTTTATGACAGGGTTTTGCGCGCTTGTTATGGATTTGAGCCCCATGGCCGAAATTATAACCTTTTTCCTCCCGGTCCGGCCAAAATGGCCAGCGAGCGAATACGAACAATGCAAAGTCTCCTTACATTCGATGCCTGGCAGGGAATATCAATTTATGACTTCAGGTTGATATTTCTCAGGAATAATTGCATCATTCAGATGGCGGGAAGGTTTTTATTATTAAAAGCGGCGCGGCTGCATTTTTTAGCGGGGTGGATGATGAAGATAAACACCGGTTTGAATGTTACGATTTTTGCACTTGCGCTCATTTCAGCGGCGGGCTTTCTGACGAACGGCAGTTTCAGAATAGCCCAGTTGCTTCTTATCCTGGTGGTCCTTGCGGTGCTTTGGATGCAGGCAAACAAAAAGATCCTCAAACCCATCTCGCAGATAAAAGAAAAGCTGGAGAGG
>JAKAGP010000003.1 GCA_021825785.1 Nitrospirota bacterium | reverse complement strand
ACGATGCAGACGGCCAGATACAGGAAGAAGACCCTATTTTTGCAGGCGCTCCAGAACATCGCCATCGTGGGCACGGCCGTAACGGGGCCTCCTATCATGAAGGCCAGTCCCGCCCCGCCGCTCATCGTCCCGTGAAGGGTGCTCTTCACGTGGTAGAGGATGCTGGAGACGCTTATCTGGTGCAGGAATATCGGGATGGAGCCCAGCGTTATCCAGACGATGCCCAGCTTGTCCGTCTGGCCGAAGAGCTTGTACATCCAAGAATAAGGCATGTACCTTTCCGCTATGGTGCCGATGAAGACGCCAACCAGCGCGTATTTGCCGACCGGCCAGAGCATCTCGGCAGACTTCGCCAGAAATATCAGGAGCTTGTTGCTGGTCCTGGCGGCAACGCGGTTGCCGAATTTCTGGCTGCATGTGCATCTGAGCCGCTGGTCGGGATAATTCTCGTCGTGGAAATCACCTTTAACGATGGCGCCCTCGATGAATATGGAATCGGAAAAACCCTTATTGCGAAGCAGATAGGTCACCAACCCCGCGAAGATGCCCATGAGGAAGGCGGCCACCACCCTGATTGCCGCCCACTGGGGCCCCAGGTCATTCAGTGTCAGGATAAAGGCCGTCGGGCTCATGAGAGGGGATGTGACCAGCAGTGACATCACCGGGGCCAGCGGCACGCCCGCGAAAAGCAGGCTGAACGCGGTCGTCAGGGTCCCGCAGGCGCACAGCGGAGTCATTATGCCCGTAAGCGACGCGATGAAGATGCTTATGAAGCCGTGTTTGCCGATGGCCTTGCGAAGCTTTATGGCCAGCTTGTAAGTGCGTATTAACGCGGCTATCAGTATGCCCACCAGAAAATAGGGCAGGATGCTCAATGACTGCGCGACGATGCCGTACCTGTCGAAGATTATGTCCCATATCTCATGCCCCAGCAGCGCCGGGAACATCTTTTGTCCGCTTATCGCCCCCCGGTCCGTGGGCCCAAACACCCAAACATGCCAGATTATGAGCAGGAAGGCGGCGGACAGCAGGGCCACAAGGGCCTTGTTTACAGTCCTGTGCGCATGGCCGTGGACCTCGCAATGGTTGTCTTTTCTCTCACTCTTTACTTTCAGGTACATTCGGTTGTCCATATGGTTTAAAAATCGAACAGGTCCCGACTATTGATCAATTAATTGCCTGAAACAAGCTCCTCTCCTTAAGATGTGCCTCCGGAAAACATACTTTCACGTTTCTTATCGTACGTTTGCCGGGAAAAGTTAATACTAAAAGTTGCACTATCATAAGTCAATTTTTAGTTGTATTTCAACAAATTTTATGTATTTTATAAATTAAAAAATATATAAAACACTAAAATTATGATTTCCGGGCCCATTCCTTACCGGTTACTTGACACTACCGCTTTTTATTTGCTAATTTACGCCTGTGAAAAATTTCTTCAATTTTCACTTATACTTATCTTTTTTGTCGCGGCCGCTGAAGCCAGGATCAACCAATCATCCCGATTTTTCAGGCACATCCGCGCAACCTGATGCGGACCGGGACGGACCGGGTCCTCAAAGGGGCTTTACACTTATAGAGCTTCTGGTTGTGCTCATAATACTCAGTCTGCTTGCGGCCCTTGTGGGCCCCAGGCTCTTTTCGAAGCTCGGGAAAGGCAGACAGGTTGCGGCGGCTGCCCAGATAAAGCTTTTTGAGCAGGCGCTGGACCAGTACAGACTGGATGTCGGCAATTATCCAACCACGGAGCAGGGCCTGAACGCCCTGCTCGTGAATCCGGGGGTCAACAACTGGGACGGCCCCTACCTGAAAAAAGGTCTGCCGGACGATTCATGGGGCAGGCCCTATCTCTACCAATGTCCGGGTTCGCACGGCGAATACGACCTCTGGTCCTATGGCAGGGACGGCGCCCCTGGCGGAGAGGGCGAGGACAAGGACATCACAAGCTGGGAAAAGGGCCCCTAGCCCGGGCCGGTCTTTCATGAGCGACAAGTCCTATCAGAGCCTTGAGGATTTCCCGAAGATGCCTTATGTCCCCGATGGGCTCTCATCCCGTTTTATCCGCGAAAACCGGATCGTACCCCTGGGGCTCGAAGACGGCACGCTGAGCGTCATCATGGCCGACCCGGAGGACGCCCAGACCGTCACTGCCCTGAAGGTCGCCCTCGAGGCGGAGCTGAGGGTTTTTGGCGCGCCCGGGCCCCTCATCGACGAATACTGGATGCGGTTTTACGGACGCAAGCCCGAGGACATAACGAGCATCGTAAACGGGATGAACGGGGGCAACTCGCTGGAGTTTCTGAAGGACGAGGAGGAGGATTTCGGCCATCTGAAGGACCTCGCCTCCGAGGCCCCCATCATAAAGCTCGTAAACGCCCTCATCATGCGGGCGGTGGAGACCAGGACCAGCGATATACACCTGGAGCCCTACGAGGACGAGCTGAAGGTCAGGTACCGCATAGACGGCATACTCCATACGGTAGAGTCCGTGCCAAAGAAGCTGCAGTCCGCCATCATCTCCAGGATAAAACTGATGGCGAAGCTCAACATCGCCGAGCGGAGGCTCCCGCAGGACGGCCGCATCCGGTTCAAGTTGTCCACCAAGGAAATAGACATGCGCATATCCACTATCCCGGTGCTCCACGGCGAAAGCGTGGTCATGAGGCTGCTGGACAAGGAGAGCATCGTGATAGACCTCGACCTGCTGGGGTTCCCCGATGGCGTGCTTACGCCCTTCAAGGAGCTGATAAAGAAGACCAACGGCATCATCTTCGTCACCGGCCCCACCGGCAGCGGAAAGACCACCACACTGTACGGCGCCCTGGACAAGATCAACTCGCCCGACCTGAAGATCATAACGGTCGAGGACCCGGTCGAGTACCACCTGAAAGGCATAAACCAGATCCAGGTGAAACCCCGGATAGGGCTCAATTTCGCAAACACCCTGCGGCACATCGTGAGGCAGGACCCCGATGTGATAATGATAGGCGAGATAAGGGACCTGGAGACCGCCGAGATCGCGATACAGGCCGCGCTCACCGGGCATCTGGTCTTCTCCACGCTGCACACCAATGACGCCGCCAGCGCAATCACGAGGCTGCTGGACATGGGGGTGGAGAGTTTCCTGCTTTCATCCACCATAAGGGGAATCCTGGCCCAGAGGCTTGTCCGGGTAATCTGCCCCAGGTGCAAGGAGACGGTTTCCGAAAACAAGGACGGCAGCCGGGCGGACAACGGAGGCTCCGGGCAGCGGATCACGGGCCTGGCGGAGGGGCTTCCGCTTCTGGTGGGCAGGGGCTGCGAGCACTGCGCCCATACGGGCTACCGCGGCAGAACGGGCATCTTCGAGCTGATAACGGTCGGCGACCGCATACGCAAACTGATCGTGAGCAGGTCCGACGTGAACGAGATCAAGGAGACGGCGCGCAAAGACGGCATGAGGACCCTCTTTGAGGACGGTGTGGACAAGATCAAGGCCGGCATAACGACCATAGGCGAGCTTTTAAGGGTGACGCAGGAGGCGTAAGGGGAACTGGGGATGGCCCGCTTCTCTTATAAGGCCGCTTCCCCTGACGGGAAGCTCACCCGGGGCGTTGTGGAGGCAGCCGACCTCGGCTCGGCCATAAGCGCGCTGAAATCCTCGGGCGTCATAATCCTCGATATCGGAGCGGGCGCGGAGAAGGCCGGCAAGTCCTTTGTCCTCTTCAGGAAGACGAAACACGACCTGCTTACCTTCACTACCGAGCTCTCTTCCCTTTTAAACGCGGGGCTGCCGCTCGACAAGGCCCTGGACGTCCTCTCCGGGATATCCGAAAGCAAGGGCATGAGAGAGACCGTGGAGTCCGTCCTCAGGAGCGTAAAGGAGGGGAGCTCCTTTTCCGAGGCGCTCCGGCTGCACCCGGACGTCTTCCCGAGGCTCTACGTCAACATGATACGCGCGGGCGAGGCGGGCGGCGTGCTCGACGTCGTCCTCGATAACTTAAACCAGTTCCTGGAGGCCAGGAAGGAGCTGAAGGACCATGTCTCCTCGGCCATGATATATCCTTCGATACTGGTGGCCACAAGCGGGCTGTCGATAACTTTCCTGGTGACCTACGTGCTGCCCAAATTCAATTCCATATTCCAGGACATGGGGGCAAGCCTTCCCTATTCGACCAGGCTGCTGCTTGCGGCAAGCGGTTATATCCGGGCCTACTGGTGGGCCCTGCTTGCGCCGGTATTTTTAATCTGGCTATTCTTCCGCGGCTACGCGGCAAGCAGGGAGGGCAGGCTCCGGCTGGACGGCCTGAAGATCAGGTTTCTGGGAAGCGTCATCACTAAAATCGAGACCGCAAGGTTCTGCCGCACGCTGGGCACCCTCCTTTCAAGCGGGGTCCCCCTCCTGCCGGCCCTGAAAAACTCGACCGAGGTGATGACGAACCAGGTCATGGCCGCCTCCATGGAGGAGGTCTCAAGGGAGGTCAGCGAGGGGAAGGGAATCGCCCAGGCCCTTTCAAAGACGCAGGTGTTCCCGCAGCTTGCAATATCCATGATCCGGGTGGGGGAGGAGACCGGCCAGATTTCGGAGATGCTGCTCAGGGTCGCCTCTATCTATGAAAAATTCCTCAAAAACGCAATAAGGAGGCTGATCAGTTTTCTCGAGCCTGCACTGATCCTGTGCATGGGCCTCATTACAGGTTTTATTGTGGTATCCATGCTGAGCGCGATATTCAGCATAACAGACATTCAATTCTAGGGCAATTCCAGGGATGAAAAGACAAAAGGCCCGCGGATTCACGCTTCTCGAACTGCTGATCGTGCTGCTTCTCATCTCCATTGTCATTGCAATCTCCTCCCTCTCCCTGGTCTCCGTCATGAAGTCCAGCAGGCTGGAGGCGGCGGCCAGGAGCATATCGGCCACCCTCCGCTATGCGAGGGCGCTTGCTGCGCTCAAGGGGCGCAGGCAGAGCGTCGTGATCGACCTGGACACAAGGAGCTACGGGATTGAAAACTCCACCGGCTTAAAACGCCTGGGGGCGAACATCGGCATGAAGGTCATCGACCCCAGGGACGAGGAGATCGACTCCGGCCTTTACCGGATTTCCTTCCTGCCGTCGGGCGCGGTCGATGAGGGCGGATCGATAATCATCTGGGATGACAAGAGACAGTTCAAGATAGAGCCGAACCCGGTCACGGGCTCTACGGTCCCCGGCCTGAGCGGGCCGCCCCCCCCGGACCAGACAAATGGATAGGCGTGTGCAAGGGAATTTCCGCGGAGGTTTTACTCTTCTTGAGGTGATGGTGGCCATGGCCCTCCTGGCAACCGTGCTTCTTCTGATAAGCCGCCTTTTCTCTCACGACATGCGGTCGCTTGCCGCCTCCGGGGACTATGCGTCCGCGGTAGTGGCCGCGGAGGACAGGATGAGGGCAGTGCTCGCGGCCGACCCCATTTACGAAGGCGACACCCACTCCTCGGACGGCCCCTACGATGTGGATGTCTCGGTCCATCCTGTCCTTGAGGACAGGACAGAGGGCCTGAACCTCAGGCTTCTGGAGGTGGACTTGACCGTCCACTGGACGTCGGGCGGGAAATACAAGTCATACACTTTAAATACCCTGAAGACAGTGGAGGGGAAACCCTGATGAAGGCCCGCCCTTGTCTGAAGCCCCCGGAGGCCGTCATGGGTAAAAATGGGGGGTTCACGCTCCTGGAGCTGATGATAGCCCTTGTGCTCTCGATGCTCGTGCTGGTCGTTATCGGGGAAGCGATGAAACTCGGTTTCAACTCTGTCCGCTCCGGCCAGAGGAACGCCGATTCCGGCGAGAGGTTCGAGTCTGTCTGCAATATCCTGGACTCCCAGGTCCAGGACATGGTAACGCTCGCCCCAAGGGACGGGCAGGACTATACCTTCAGGGGCGACTCCGGCACCATGCAATTTGCGAGCGTTTATTCCATATGGGGCAGCCGGATGGGATGCGTGTGGGTAAAATACACCGTGGAGCCGGGACAGGACGGCAAAGAGGTCCTGAAGGCGGAGGAGACCGTCACGGGCACGAAGATACAGAAGGAGACGGTGCTGCTGCCCTCCGCGGACGGCGTCAGCTTCAGATATTTCGTCAGGCAGCTCAAGGGGGAGAAGGGAAAGTGGGTGGACCGTCTGGGGGCGGACCGGCTTGGCGGGGAGGTGCTCGACGTGGGGATAGATTTCGTTTACGGCCCGAGGAGCATCCACATGGTTATACCCGTGAACGTCCAGGGCTCGGCAAATAATATTACGGGGCTCAGCAATGGCGTTTAGACCAAACGCCATCTGCCTTCCGCCCCGGAAGAGCCCCGGGCCGGGCGGCAGTTTTCCCCCGGGAAAGGCCGCCGGATGCGGAAGGCGCCGGTTTGGCGGAATGAGAGTGCCGCGGGACTGCGAAAGCGGGATAGTGCTTATGCTGGTGATATGGGTGACGGCCATATTGATGGTCCTTGTCATGTCCCTTTCGCTTACCGCGCGCAGCCAGTCGCTGTCCACACTCGCCTTCAAGGACCAGGCGGCGGAAAAATTCCTGGCGGAAGCGGGCATACAAAGGGCTATAATGGAACTTCAGTACATGAATAAAAACGGCATCGAAAACGCTGTTGAAGACAGCGCGGAGGCCCCCGCGTGGAGGGCGGACGGCACGACCTATGAGGGCAGGCTGGCGGGAGGCCATTACAGCGTCAGCATCCTTGGCGAGACCGGAAAGCTGGACGTGAATATGGTCCCCGAGACCTTCATTTACAACCTCCTGAGGCAGCTCGGGCTGGGGGACGGGGACGCGCAGGCCATAGCCGACTCCATAATGGACTGGAAAGACCCAAGCGGCTTCGCGAGGCCCCACGGGGCGGGAAGCGAATACTACATGTCCCTGCCTGACCCTTACAAGCCGAAGGGCGCGAACTTCGAGGTTTTGGAGGAGCTTCTGCTCGTGAGGGGGGTAACCCCGAAGCTTTTGTACGGCACGGGGCGGACCAGGGGGCTCATCGACTTCCTGACCGTCAACTCCAGGGGCGCGGCTGTGAACGTAAACTATGCGCCCAGGGAGGTGCTCCTGTGCATCCCCGGAATGAGCCCGGAGATGGTCGATCAGGTAATCGCCTACAGGCAGATAAAGCAGATCGGGGGGCCGCAGGACCTGCAGGCCCTGCTGGGCTCGTATTATCAGCCGTTGAGCCCGTACCTGACTACCACGGACCCGGGCGTGTATACCATAGATTCGGTCGGCTACGTAGACGGCCGGAAGGAAGGCTATCCGATAAGGGCGACCGTCATGATGGACTTTACAAACAATTCCTACAAATATTTGTATTATAAGAGTCCGGCGTATCGCGATTGATGGAGACAAAAGAGCAGGCCAGGCAGATAGGGGAGTTCTTCAGGCGGGCATTCCGGCGCGCCGGGAAGGTCTTGTCGTTTTTGACCTTCAGCGCCGCCGATGAGAGGCTGCGGCCGCGAAGGATACTTTGTGTCTCGGTCGAAAAAGGGGCGGCGGGCGCCGCCCTGGGCGGCGGATTCCTCTCCCGTGTGAAGATCGTAAAATCCGGCAGGTTCGAGACCGGGGGCAATGGGTATCCCGGACCCTCCGAGCTGGTCCGGGCCGCGAAATCCGTCCTCGGCGCCTCCGGTTCCGGCGCACCCTCCGGTTCCGGCGCAATAGTCGCGTTGGGAGGGATGGAAGCCGCGCTGGTGATACCCTCGGAATGGGTGATCCGGAGGAATGCGGAGTTCCCCTCCGCCGTCAGGCATGACATCGCCAACGCCGTCTCGTACGATCTGGACCGCCTGGTCCCCTTCGATGCCGACAGGATGCTTTATGACTGGCGCGTCATCGGCGAGGGCGGAGGGAAGCTGACATTGCAGGTTTCCGCGGTGAGGCTGGATAAGGTAAAGCCGTTTATGGACCTGCTGGGTGAAAACGGGATCCCGGTGTCCAGGATAATCCATGCCGTTGAGGACCCGGCCCTCGGCCGTAAAATAAGGGCGGCCGGCCAATCGCCCTCCGCGGCGGCATGCGGGGTTTTCGAGGCGCTGAGATTCAATGCGGGGCCGAACCTCATGAGCAACGGCCGGAGGGAGAAGACGAAGGTGCCGGTTGCAGGCAGCGCGCTGCTGGTCCTTTTGCTTCTGGCCGTATTGAGCTATCGCATAATCACCCCGCTGAAGGTTGAAGCGGGGAAGATAGACGCCATGGACCGTCAGATTTCGCTCGAAAGAAAGAAGGTGGGCGGAGTTGAATCCGTCATGAGGCAGATAGGGGTTGTCAACGGGGAAATCAATACGGTGAAGGGTTTTGAAACTGACAGGTCCGCGGCGCTTCTCGCCATAAAAGAGCTGACGGCGGTCATACCCAAATCCGCATGGCTGACCAGGCTTAGGTTTTCCGGGGAGTCCGTCCGGATCGAGGGGTACGCTGCGTCGGCCAGCGGGCTCATCCCCAGGCTGGAGAAATCGGGTTACTTCAAAAAGGCCGAATTCGCCTCCCCGACGCTGAGGGACGCAAAGACGAAATCCGACCATTTCGTTATCAAGGTGCAGCGGGCGGATGGGGGCGACCCGTCCGGGGATGGCAGGCCGCTGCCGGGGCAGGGCAAGGCGAAAAGATGAGAAACACGGGGCTGATGAAAATCCTGGCGCCCGCGGCGGTGATACTGGCGGCGACCGTCTTTTATCAGGACGTGTACATGAAGGGCGCCGATAGCCTCTCGGACCTTAAAGACCGGCAGGCCGCCGCGGCCAGGACCCTCGGGAAATACGGGAGGCTGATCTCGCAGGCCCCCCTGCTTGAGAAGAGACTGGCCACAATGAGAGAATCCAGGGATGCCGCGGAGGCGGACCTCTTTGGCGGACAGAGCCTGTCGATAGCGGGCGCGGCCCTGCAGGAGACCGTGAAGACGATCATCTCGGGCAGCGGCGGCGTCGTTTCGAGCGAAAAAATCGGCAGGGCCAAACCCATGGGCAAGTTCATGGTCATAACCGCCAGTTTCGAAATGACCCTGCCGGATACGAATGCCCTCACGAATGTCCTCTATCAGCTTGAGACGCATAAACCAGTCCTGGTGGTAAAGGAGCTGTCGGTCCAGTGCGTGGATATAAGGGCGCCGAAAGCGCTCGCGGCCGGCCTGACCGTTATGGCCCTTATGGGGGCCAGCCCCGCTGATACAGGTCCTAATGGGACCAGTCCCGTTGGGGCCGGTACGGTTCCGGGAGGGGGGCCGCCTGTAATGGGCGCACCAACGATCACTCCGGCAGGCGGCCCCGCCCCGATGGGCCTGCCGGGCGCTCCGGCAAGCGGGCCAATAGGGGGACCAATGGGCGGGATTCCTCCCGCCGGCGCGCCCGCGGGCTGGAGAGGCGGGCCGGTCCCGTTTGGACAGCGGCAATGAAGAATCTTCTCAGGAACATAAACGTACTTAATCTGATACTGGCCGCCGCCATTGTCTTTTCCGTCACTTATAATCCCGGGGCCGCCTTGCCCCCCGGATACGGCCGGGCCCATGGCGCTATCCGGCTGCCGGGTCCCGGGAAACAGGACGCCCTTATTAAAGACGGGCAGGCAGGCCCGGGGAATGAGGTTTCGGATTCCCCCGATTCCTATGCGATCATAGGCAGGCAGAACCTTTTCAATCCCGCGAGGACCATACCGGTTGAAAAGCCGCCGGCGGTGGCCGTCCAACCTCCGCCGAAGCCGGACCTCGTCCTGCGCGGCACCCTGATAACCGGCGGTTTGAGCCTCGCCTATATAGAAGTGCGAAAAAGCGCGCCGGGTTTTGCCGGCGGGGCCGGGCCGGAAGGCGCGGGGGGGCCCGCCCGGTATGGACCCGCCCGCCACGGGATGCGGTTTCCGTACGGCAGGCCCCAGCAGCCCTTCTACGGGACTCCCATTTATGGGCCTGCGGGACAGACGGCCCTGCACGGGGCGGATGCCGGAAAGGTCAAAGTCTATAAAAAGGGTGACTCGATTGACGGGTTTGTGCTTACGAGCATCGAACCGGATGAGGTCCGCCTGGCCAGGGGCAAGGAGACCATGGATGTCTTCCTCTATAAGCCGGTAAAGGATTTGGGCGGGTCGGCAAAAGGCCTGCCCGGGACGAATTTCCAAACCGGGCAGCCCGGATTTTAGCCTGCAAAAAATTGCCCGGGGCATTCTCTGACCTCGATCGGGGGATCAAGCCGGGGAATGACGAATTTGAGACTTTTTCAACTGCCTGCTGGAATTCCGGAAGAGCCTGTTTTTTACGAAACCCTCTGCTTTAAGGTAGAGTGGCGGGGGAGTGTGAGGGTTATTTCTTCCTGTCCCCGGGCATAGGGATGGCCGTTTTGAAATCGTTGTTAAGCCCCCTCAGCCTGTCGATGTAATGGTCTGTCACGTGCCCGGCTTCCTTCTGGTTTCTGATCACATGAGGGGTCAGGAGGACGATGATCTCCGTCTTGGTGGTTGTATTGTCCGTGGTGCCGAAGAGATAGCCCAGTATCGGTATGCTGCTCAGTATAGGTATGCCGCTTCTCGTTTTTGACGTGTTCTCGCTTATGAGGCCGCCCAGGACTATCGTCTGTCCGTCCTGCGCCACCAGGTTGGTTGTCACTTCACGCTTCGAGATGACGAATTGCTGCTGCCCCAGGATGGTTTCCGGCGTGGCGTTCGAGACCTCCTGGTTTACCTCCAGCGAGACAAGGCCGCTTTCGTTAATCCGGGGTTTTACCTTGAGGATCGTGCCGGTGTCCTTGTACTGGATCGTGGAGAGGATGCTTGTCTGGCCGGGTGTGACGGCGGTGCCCACCGCCGTGGCCTGCGAGGTGGCGATAGGGATCTCATCGCCTATCTGTATCCTCGCCTCGCGGTTGTCGGCGCAGATTATGTGCGGCGACGCAATGACGTTCAGTTTGTTCTTGGATGCGAGCGTCTGGAGGAGCGCCTTTACCTGGCCCGCGGCATCCAGCGCCGCGTAGGAGAATCCGGCAAGGCTTGTAATGGCCGGTGTGGTAGCCGTGGACGCTGCGGGCGTTGTGCCCGATGTTGCCGGCGCCGGGAACTGCTGGCTCAACTGGTCCGTGTTCTGCCCCGCCTGGCCGTTGAGGTTTATCCTGTTGGTGATGTGCAGGTTGTTTGAAAGCACCCATTCCAAGCCGAACTTGAACTCGTCCGAAAGGGTGATCTCCGCTATGAGCACGTCTATCATCACCTGGCGCGGGATGGTGTCCAGCTTCTGGATGGTCCTCTTTATGAATTTGTAGTCCTCCGGGGTGGACAGGACGATGAGAGAGTTCGTGATCTCATCGGCCAGGACCCTGGTGGAGGCGGAAACCAGGGATTTCCCACCGGCCGCGCCCGGTGCGACTCCCATGCCCTGGGGCTGGGAAACCATCGGTGCGCGCGGACCCGACTGCATCGACGCCCCGCTGAATATCGATTGCAGAAGCTGCGCGACATGCGACGCCTTGCTGTTTTGGAGCGGGTAGACGTAAACCCTGGGAGTGGTCTCGGGTATATCGCTTACGGGAAGTATCTTGTATATGCCGTCTTCCTCTGTGTATCCCGCGCCGTTTAGCTTCAGGATCATCTGCATGACAGGCAATACGTCCTTCCGCGAGATCGGTTTGGCGATCCTGATCGTTACCTTGCCCTTGATCGAGGGGTCGACCGCGTAATTTACCTTGAGTATGTCCCCGAAGACCGTATGTATGACGTCCAGGAGGTCCGCGTCCTCGAAGTTGAGCACGACATCGTTATTGGTGGTGGCCGCGGGCGGTATGTTTGCGGGATGCGGAATGTTCAAGGCAGGCGGCATGCCTCCGGCGGGCGCTCCAGACGGATTGACATTGCCGGGGGCGGGCACAAAGGGGAGGGCTGGCCGGCTGGCAGGCGGCTGCCCAGGCTTCTCCTGCGCTCCGATGGCCCCGGACTGCAGGCAAAATGCAAGCAAAATGGAAAAGCAGCAGGCGGCGGCACGGACAAATGACTTTGACAACCCGGTTTTATCTCTCAATCTTAAAAATTCTGATATCGGTCATATTTCAAAAATGCACCGCTTATGGAAACGCGTATACTTTACAAAAAATCCCCTAAAAAAGGTAGTGAAAAATACATTCGGGCCGTGGTCGAGTACAAACGGCGCTATTGACTTGTCCACAGGGCGACTGGCGAAAGGGTGTGAGGGGAGAACCAGAAGATATCCCATGCTCCGTGGGTAATGATTATCTCAAGTTGTGTCATATCACACTTTTTTCGCTTTTCCGTTGGTGTTATTTCGCAGGTAGTGATTATTTATAAATTCCTATGTTTCTAAATTCCCCAGAAAGCTAGCCCTGGTTGTGTAAAAAAATTGATATTTGACAGGGGGTTAATAATAATATCCGGTTAGCATACATGCGGGTATGGAAATTGCTCTTTTGCGGGCGTGATGTAAAAAGAAAATTTCATAACCGGTATTGAAAGGAGGAAAAGGGAGATGAAAAAGGCAAGATATGCAAGGCCGCGCATAATCGGCTCCGTCTGCGTGCACCCCTGCTAGGCGGGCTGGGCTACAGGTCAGCGGCAAAAGCTGAACAAAATCACTTTATAAGGGGGGTGCATGATTTCATGAAAAGATTTTTTCCGGTTTTACTGGCCTTTATTCTGGCGGGGCCGTTTATTGGAGGGACGGCCTGGGCGGCGACTGACCGCATCTGGCTGAGTGTGAATTTAAACGGACAGCCCCTGCAGGGCGCCACCCTGTATGTGCAGCCGGTCGGGGGAAGCAACTGGTTTGCTGTTGGCGGGTCCGATTCCCGCGGGTTTATTCACTCCTTGTATCTGACGCCCGGAGACTATTACGTCAAGGTCCAGAAGGCGGTGGCTGTGCCGGACACCGGCTACCAGCAGTTGGCGGTATGGAACTATGGGGGAACGCTTACCGTCATCCGGGGCCACAACTATAACCTGGGCACGGTAAACGCCGCTATACCGTCCTACTACCCCGAGATATCGCTGAATGTGCAGTATGACGGCCGGCCCCTGCCGGACGCCATCTTATACGTCCAGCCCTCGGGGCAATCGCAATATTACCGCAGCGGCTGGAATGCCGTGGGTTCCTCCGATGCAAACGGAAATATCAACGCCCTGGTGATGCCGGGCACATATTATGTAAAGGCCGAGCAGTCGCAGAGCGGACCTGCCGGGGTGACAGGCGTCCTGTACCAGTGGGCGATAGCATGGAACTACACCGCAAACGGGGGAGAGCTTACCGTCCCGGCGATATCCAACTCGACCCGGCCGGTGGTCAACCTTGGAGTGGCAAATGCCGCCGCCACGGGCGGCCCCGGCACGCTCACGGCGACCTTCATGTACGAGGATGCAAACGGCGCCGGCCATCCGCTGGACCACGCCTACATCTATCTGCAGGACATCAACGACCACTTCCCCATGATGGAGAAGTTTTTCAGGAGGGCGAAGTACATCTTCGGGCCTACTGACGCGAACGGGGACATCTCGGTTAGCGTCCCGGCTGGCAGTTACCGCGTCAGGATGATCCGCAGGGCGCCGCTCGGCTCGGTCCCGCAAAACGTATACGGGCCCCCGGTGCAGGGAGATTACACATGGGCAACGATAGGCAGTGACGTTACCGTGACCCCCGGCGTCGCCACAAACCTGGGCACCCAGTACGCGGCAATCTTTCCGCAGACCCCGGTGACCACGATATCGGGCTGGGTGGGGCGCTCGCAGCAGGTCTGCACGCAGATGGATTATTGCACCCAGACCGTGACACACACTTACTACTACGACCGCGGCAGGAGGCATCGCACGTACACTTCCTGTACCCAGTACTCCCAGCCCCAGGACTGCGGGGCGGCGGGCACGGGCTGCCAGAGCCAGTGGCAGCAGCCCTTCGCGGCCTGCCTGCAGTGGGGCCAGCAAAACACGCCGCTTGCGGGATGGGCGTTAAAGGTGACGACATCTCCCTGTTACGGCAGCCGGGCCACCAGGGGGAGAAACGGCTGCCCGGGCGACATGTATGCGGCCTATACCGACGCAAACGGCAACTATACCGTCGGCGTGCCTTCCGCAGGGGCATATTACATCTATGCGGAGCCCAATCTCGGCCCGTTGGGATCGGATTTTTCCGGCGGCAGACGGAGCGGAGGCAGGGGGATTGGAAACAGCTTCTCCGGCAACCCGTTAAACGTGACTGCCGGCGGGATAACAGGAGTGAATTTTGTCAATCCGCGCTAACAGACGGATAAAATCACCTTTAAAGGAGGGTGAGTGATTTCATGAAAAGATTTTTTCCGGTTTTACTGGCTTTCGTGCTGGTGGGGCCTCTTTTTGGCGGGACAGCCGAAGCGCTGATAAACCGCATCTGGGTGACCGTGAATTTAAACGGCCAGCCCCTGCCGGGCGCCACCCTGTACGTGGAGCACGCCGGCGGCAGCATCTGGCAGGCCGCGGGCACGTCGCTTCCAAACGGTTTTATCCGCTCTGGCTATATATCGCCCGGCACCTATTATGTCAAGGTCCAGAAGGCGATACCCGTGACAGGCACAAGCTACCAGCAGGTCGCGGCCTGGACCTACTCCGCAAACGGCGGGGAGCTTGTTGTCGGGCACGGCAATTACAACCTTGGCGTGGTTAACGCCACATGCTCCGTCTACTACCCCATGATCTCGCTGAACGTTCAATACAACGGCCGGCCTCTGCCAAACGCCACCTTGTATGTGCAGCCCGCCGGACAATCCCAGTATTACCCGGCCGGCTGGAGCGCCGTGGGTTCGTCCGATTCAAACGGCAACGTCAGCGCGTTGGTAATGCCCGGCGCCTATAACGTTAAGGCCGAGCAGCCGCAGGGCTACAACGTCGGGGTGACAGGCACCCGGTACCAGTGGACCATAGCATGGAACTACACCGCAGGCGGGGGGCAGCTTGCAGTCCCGGCGATATCCAACTCGACCCAGCCCGTGGTAAACCTGGGCTCCGTGACCGCCGTCCCGGTAGGCGGCCCAGGCGTGCTCACGGCGACTTTCATGTACAGCGGAAACGGCGTCAGCCAGCCGCTTGACCACGCCTACATCTATCTGCAGGACATTGCGGCCCCTTTCCCCATGATGGAAAGATATTTCAGGAGGGCGAAGTATATCTTCGGGCCTTCCGACGCAAACGGCAATATTTCGGTAAACGTTCCGGCGGGCAGTTACCGCGTCAGGATGATCCGCAGGGCGCCGCTCGGCTCCGCCCCGCGAAACATATACGGGCCCCCGAGGCAGGGGGATTATACATGGGCCTCCATAGGCAGCGAGATCACCGTGACCCCGGGCGCCGCAACCAGCATGGGCGTTATGTACGCCAAGGTATTCCCCCAGTCCTCGGTGACCACGATATCCGGGTGGGTGGGGCGTTCCTCTCCGGTCTGCGCGCAGATGCATTATTGCACGCAGACTTATACGCGTACCTACAGGCAAGGAAGGGTCAGGCGCACGTTTTGCAGCCAATATTCCCAGCCCCAGGACTGCGGCGCGGCGGGAACTGGCTGCCAGAGCCAGTGGCAGCAGCCCTTTGCCTCATGCGTACAGTGGGGGCAGCAGGGTTCGCCTCTTGCCGGATGGGCTGTGAAGGTGGCGGCCGCTCCCTGCACTTCCGGCACCAGGGCCACGAGGGGCAATAACGCCGGATGCGGGGGCGACCTTTATGTGGCCCGCACGGACGCAAACGGCAATTTTACCGTTGGCGTGCCGGTCCCCGGCGCCTATTACATCTATGCGGAACCCAACCTGGGGCCGCTTGGTTCGGATGTTCCGGGCGGCAGGAGGAGCGGCGGCAGGGGGATCGGAGACAGCTACCCCGGCAATCCGGTGAACGTAACATCCAACGGTATAACCGGGGTGAATTTTGTCAATCCGCGCTGAGCGCGTGTGTTTTCGGCCCGGGTATGGACCATGGTTGCTGAATTCATGAAGGGAAGGAGGAACAGACGGATGAAAAAGGCAATATATGCAAGGCCGCGTATAATCGGCTCCGTCTGCGTACACCCCTGCTAGAGTAGCGGCAGGCGGCAAGGCGGCAGGTCATGGCCGGATGCAGCCAATGCTGACGGCCTGGCTTGCCGCCTTCAACTTCTGATACCGTCCAAATATCAATATGAAGTTGCAATTTGCGCATGTCTTGTGCAATATATCCGGTAATGCCGGGGATTTTTAATAAAGACAGGAAGAATCAAGGGGGGTTTTTGAATTGATGAGCCATGATGCCGGGTATTGCAGAGCGCGGACTCCGATGTTAAGAGTTTTGAAGGCCGGCTTGCTGCCGGCCCTTTTTATATTCCTCTGTCTGGCGCCTGTTGCCTGCCTGGCGGGGCAGACGGCGCTTAATGTTCAAGGCTCCGGGGCTCCGCCCGTAATGGCCCGGACGGTGCAAGTCCAGCCGCAAGCACCGGGGGCACCAGTGCCGGGAGCGCCGGCGGGCGCTTTCCAGCCCGGCCTTGCAAATAAAAAGCCGGTGGACCTCGGCCGGATTACCGGAAGGCTGCTTACCCTTCACGGCAGAAAACCCCTGGCGGGCGGAACGGTCTACTTTTTCAACGCGGCCGGCCCCCCTCCCTCCAGAGATATGTATTGGCGGGTCCCCGACAAGACGGCCCCGATCGATGCGGAAGGGAAATTTTCCGTGGAGCTGCCTGTAGGCATGTATTACATGGGTGCGGTTAAGAGGGCTTCCGGGAAAAAGGAGCTGGGCCCGCCGCGCAATAGGGACCTTTTCTTCGGCGCGGAGAAAAAAAACGGCAAGCCCAGGGAATTTCAGATAAAAAAAGACGAAGTGCTCGATGTGGGCACTTTTGCCGATGCCGCCCCTTTCAAGCGGAAGACAAAAGGGCTTAAGGGTATAACGGCCATTGAAGGCAGGATTTACGGCCAGGACGGAAAGCCTGTGAAGGGCGTGATCGTATTTGCGTATATCAAGTCTGCGATGTCGGGCAGGCCTCTTTTCGTCTCGGACAAAACGGGGCCTGACGGCAAATACATGCTCCGTGTAAACAAGGGGGGCGTGTATTATCTGAGGGCGAGGAACCAGTATGGGGGCGGCAAGCCCAAGAGCGGCTCCCTGATAGGCAACTACGGCTACTCGGACCTGGCGATAAAGAAAAAAGGGATAGGCATTGCCGTGGAAACCCGGCAGATCGTAGGCTCGAAGGACATCAAGGTGCTCAAGGTGCCTGAAAGAAGACAGGTGAACGGTTCGCAGCCGGGACAGGTCCCTCAAGCGCCCATTTCTCCGGCGCCCCCAGCCATGATAAATCCCGTTCCGGCGGCAAGCACCCCGGTCATTAACGGGGCGGCCAGGTAAAAAGCAAACAGTTAAAACATCGCATTGAGTTTTCCCTCGGGGGCTTGCACTGCACGCCCCCGGTTTGTCCGCCTCGGTCGTGACATGGATAGCGAGAATTTTCCCCAGTGGCCTGCACGTGAAAATATCATTTGCATCTAAGGCGTTATATAGCGTCAGTGGTATGCAGCCCCGCCGTCGGCTTTAATTTTTATATTTTTTTATTTAAAAATTTGTATTATTTTCTTGAAATAGGGGCAAAAATTTATTTATGATATGTCTGCTTTTTCAGCAACTTGGAATGGAAATTGCAAGAAACTGCAATTGGAAGGAAGAGGGCAGGTTTACGAAAAGATATTTTTATTTTGTTTTTGCACTGCTGGTGTTTATTTTCATGCTGCCCGCCGGCTCGTGGGCTTTCAAGGCGCACGGCCTGATACTGAAGGACACCACCTGGAGTGGTGATGTCCTGGTTACAGACGGCATTGTAGTAGCGAAGGGGGCCACGCTGAGCATTGCCCCCGGCACTACCGTCAGGGTGCGGACGGCGGAGACCTCCAAGACTGATCCCGAATACCTGTCGGCGTTCACCGAGATAACGGTCAGGGGGAAGCTGCGCGTGGCCGGCTCGCCTGCGCGCCCCGTCCGGTTCGGCTCCGCGGACGGGGGCAAATGGGCCGGCATCCAGGTGGACGGCGGCGAGGCCAGCATCGAAAATGCCAGCGTCAAGGGCGCCGAGACCGGTTTTTACTGCATAAGATGCCGGGCCGACATAAGGAAGAGCTCTTTTTCCTCCAATGATTACGGGATGGTCCTTTACGGGTTGAAGCCGGAGACGCGCCTTGAGGATGTGAGGATCGAGGGCAACAGGCACGGCCTTTTACTGCTTGGCAAGCCGCTGCTCGAACGGGAAAAGGTTGTCCTCAAAAATAACGAAGAGGCGGAAAGCTCATATACGAAAGTGTCTTCCCCGGAAGGGGCCGGTCCCGGGGAAAAACCGCTTCTAAAGCCAAAGCCGAATAGTTCCGATATAGTTTTTAACAGCGAAGAAACCCTTGTGAACGACACCATCTGGAGCGGACGGGTCACAATCAACAGGGGGCTGAAGATATCGCCCGGGGTAAAGCTTCTCATATTGCCCGGGACCGTTGTGCGGTTCGGGTTTATGGACACAAACAGGGACGGCATGGGAGAAAGCGGCATTACCTCGCAGGGTACCATCTGGGCCATGGGCACCCGCCAGGAGCCCATAACCTTCACCTCGAAAAACCTGAAGAGGGCAGGGGCCTGGGACAGCATAAGCCTGATGAGCAGCGACGCGGCCCAGAGCATATTCGAGCACTGCGTCATCGAGTATGCATACAGGGGCATACACTCGCATTTTTCGTCCCTGAAGATCGAAAAAAGCGTTCTCAGGGACAATCTGAGGGCCATCCAGTTCCAAAACTCCCAGGTGCAGATGGTCCGCAACCTGATCGTCCGCAACCTGACCGGCGTCCAGTTCAGGGACGCCTCCGTCATAATGAGGGACAACACGTTAAAGGACAACTACATCGGCGTCAATTTCTTCAGGGCCAAGGCGAAGCTGACCGGCAACGTCATAGAGGGCAACATAATAGACGGGCTGAAGGCGAAGGAATCTAAGCTCATTGCCCGCAGATCG
>JAKAGP010000213.1 GCA_021825785.1 Nitrospirota bacterium | reverse complement strand
GGAAACGCTTGTCCTTCGCGAGGGCGGCGGCCTTCAGAAAAAATTCCTCGACCCTGGCCTCCCTGTCCGGCAGCCTGTTTCCAAGAAAGGAGAGGTCGCTTTCGAATTTCTTCAGGGGCGAGACAGGGAAATGTGTCGAGGGATCGAGCGCATTGTATATCGGGAAGCAATTCTTCGCCCCAAACTCCTTGTAAGCGTTTATTACCGGCCCCCCGCCCCCATATGTGAATATGAAGTCATATAGAGGCACAAGACCGCGGAAATGGTCGGCTGGATTTCCGCGCACCCGGTCGAGTGTAGCCGGTGCGTCCACATCCCAGAATGCGATATTTCTTTTTTCATTTTTCAAATTCAAAACGGATTGTTCCAGAAGCTCATCAAAAACGCCCACCCCGCTGGCCTTTATAATCAAATCTGCATTCCTGGCATTTTCGAGTGATCTGAAAGCCGCTTCTTCGGTAGCTTCATACACTGCGACTTTGGCCCATGGCGGCTCCGGAATATCGCGGTGCTGCTGTCTTCCATAAGCATCCGGTTCATAAAAAGTTATTTTGTGCCCCCTCGCGGCAAGCGCCTTCACAATGCCGCGGTAGTAGGTGGCGGCCCCATTCCAGTAAGCCGAAACGAGGCTTGAGCCAAAAAAGGCTATATTCAGCCCCGCATCCATTCAGGCTGCCTCCGTTTGCTTTTGGGCGTTTGGCTTTGCGTCCTCAGTACCCAGGATATGGAACAGCTCTTCGACACGGTGAGCGCATGTGTGCCTGGAAAGTATTGTCTTTAATCCGTGCTCGGAAAGGGCGTGCGCAAGACCTTCGTCATTCAGCACGTCCTTTAGGTATTTTTTCATTTCTTTTTTGTTATGGGCGATTAAAAAATCCTCGCCCGGGGTAAAGAGGTTTTCCGAGTCTTCCCATGGGGCCGATACAAGGGGTATGCCGCAGGCCAGTGCTTCGAACGGGCGTATTGTCGGAATGCCGGGGAGGAATTTTGAATAGGGCCTTCTGGGGATGTGCACTGTTGCTTTGAAACGTGAAAAAGTTTCAGGGACTTCGTAGTTAGGCAGCCATCCGGCATACTCGATGCCCGAATTTTTCAAATCCATGATTGCCGATGCCGGATAGCGGACGCCATAGGCCCGCGATTTTAGTTTCAGTTCCCGCACAGGTCCGACAAAAAAGTCGTAGATCTCGGAGGTCCTTTCCTCGTCTCCCCAGTTCCCTATCCAAACAACATCTCCAGCGAAATTGTCCTGTTTAACAGGCCTGAATACATTGGTATCAGCTGCTTCGTGCCATACGTAAACACGGTCGGTCCAGCCGTGCCGGGCATATATATCTTTGATAGCCAAACCGAACGCAAGGACGCCGTCATAATTGGAAAGATCGAATCTCTCAATGCTTGCGCTTTCAGTGAGGGATCTGTGGTGCGTGTCATGAAAGAAGAGCCGGAACGATCTGGTGGCAGCCTTTATTCGGCCAATCCTGTTTACAAGCTCATGCCGGTTCCATTCATGCACGATTACCAGATCGGCTCCGTCAACGCATTCTTCCATGTCCAATTTTTTAAAATCGTACCGGGTGATTTTGAGGCAGGGAAATCTTGCCTCGAATTTTCTTATCGCCTTTGTCCCGTATTCTTTCAGCAGGTTCTCCATGCACCATGAATCGAATGGCTCATAAATCCGGACATCGTGTCCCCTGGCAATAAGCCCGGCTGCAACACCCCGCAAAAAATGTGCATTCCCGTGGTTCCAGTCCGAAACGGCCGACTGGTAAAACATCAGGATTCGCACGGGCGGCACCTAAACCGGGTTACCGAAGACGGTGTCCGCGGCGGCCATTTCATTAAAAGCAAAACGTGGCGCCTCTGCTGACCTGCCTTCGAGCAGTTCCATGTAGACCGTCATATAGGCATCCGACATTTTCTTCGCTGTGAATTCATGGGCCCTTTTGCGCGCGAATGCGGCCATTTTCTTCCGCAGTCTGGCATCTGAAATAAGGGAATTTATGGACGTCTGCAGGGCCTCGATATCGTCCGGCGGAACGTAAACCGCTGTCTTGCCCCATATTTCCCTGAGGCTTGGAATATCCCCAAGAACGAGGGCGCAGCCTGCCAAGGCGGCTTCCAGCGCCGACAACCCGAAAGGTTCATACCTGGCGGGAAGGGCGTAAATTGACGCATGGCTGAGCCATCCCGCGAGAGAGAAGGCCGATATATGTCCGAACATCCGCACATTGCGAAGATTAACTTTTTTGCCATCGGGATCTGTATTCTGCCCAGCCACGTATATGGGCCATCCTATACCGGCAGCGGCCTTATCCAGTGCCGCTATATTTTTGGCTTCATCCCATAGTCTGCCGGCTGAAAAGATGAAATGTTTTTTGAACGCGGGGAAGAAATGCTCCGGAGACCTGCCATTTGGAATGACTTTACCGTTCCTGATAGGGCCGTAATGGCGCTCCAGTGAAGTAAGCATATGGATCGAAGGGGCCAGCACCGCTTTTGCCGACGAAAGCCCTTTTTTAATTTCTTTTTCGTAGCGGTGCCACTTCGGTGGGAGTTTTTCCCCGCCGTGGACGGCTTCCCACCAGGAAAGCACGCATGAATGGCCTACAATTACGACCGGCGCCCGCCAGGGCAGAGCGCCGTGGGCATAGTTATTGAGATGTACTATATCGGGCCGAAGCTTACCTTCCAGTTCCAGCAGCCAATTGCCAGCCCTTTCGATATCCTCCCATGGATTGTCCATCCACTCAAGCTTATAATTACCTTCAAATATTCTCAGATTGTCTATCTCAGAGGCTTCACTGCGTTGGACCTGCGACAGGGGCGCACCGGCAGTAGCAAGCGCCACCTCTACTCCTTTTTCTCCAAGGGCGCGTGCAAGTTCGAGCGAGTAAACCCAAACTCCGCCCACGGTGTCAGTAGTCATTAGTATGCGGTTGATGTGAAATTGTTTTCCAGACATGTTCCTTTCCTTGATTCGAGTTTTTCAATAGGCAGAGGGCTTGCCTCCTGGATATCGCTGAATTCGTGGTACTCGTTGAGATAAAAGCAATGCGCCCTTTCCCATGAATATTCATCAGGGTTTCCCCATCTCCTGAAGTATTCGCCAGAGCCGGGATAAGGGAACACCGGTACGGGTTTGTTTGCCCAGACCCCCTGGCTTATCAGTTTGCCCCTCCATGCCTCTATTTCCTTGCTGCCGTCAAAACCCGCGTGAAGCAGGTTTGCCTGAACAAAGGGAATGAATTTTTTAGCTGTAACCAGCCTGTTTGTTATCTCTTCGTCTGAGATATGGATTTTTTTGCCAAGACTGCCGCGGCCGGCCTCGGATATGCTCTCGACCCCGGCTTCAACTGAAACACATCCGGCCTTTCCAAGCAGCTCCAGCACATCCCTGTTCCATAAGTCTATTCTGGTTTGGATGCCGAATTTAATTTTCCGCAAGGCAAGTTCCTGAAGAAGCCTTTCATCGGGGATGAAAAGTTCGTCTATGAAATACAGGTATTGGACCCCGTGCCGAATTAAATGGTCAATCTCTTCCAGCAGGACATTTAGGGGGCGCTTTCTGTAAGCGCCCCTGAAGTTCTCCTTGGCACAGAAGGTGCAGTGGTACGGACAGCCCCGGGAGGATTCAACCTCCGCCGCCAGGCCCTCCTGTTTCATATCGAACCGGTGATGATGGTGTTTGTGAAGTGCGATTGTCCCGGCAGGCCATTTAATAGCCGGGAGATGCTCCATTGAAGTTATATTTGGGGTGCATCTTTTCGGTTCAGAACCCGGAAGATAGACCGAAGGGTTCCCGTTCAGGTCTTCAGACAGCAGTGGTATGACATCTTCGCATTCGCCGGCTATGGCGGCGTCCGCGCCAATTTTTTTTGCAGAAGCTTCAGGGGTGGTAGAGGCGTGCGGGCCCACTATGATTATTTCCCCTCCAGCCCCTCTTAACGCATTTGCGGTTTCCATCGGTATCCTGAGTTCAGGTGGAGGGCATCTCCAGAAAAGATAACCCGGGGCCGTTGTAATTACAATGAAGTCAGGCTTGAACTGTGCAACCCTAACGCTGATCTCCTCAAGATGGATATTTTCGAGCTGCCCGTCTATAAGCACAGCTTCATGTCCGTTTCTTTTCAGGATTTCACGGGTGTAGCCGAACTCCAGAGGGAAATGTGCCTCCTTGCATCCGAAATAGACGCTTCCTTCATAGCTCCACTTTGGGTTAATAAGTGCGAACTTCAACTCTCCTCCTGTAATGCGGCCTTCAGCATGGTTTTTTTTAATCCGGATTTGTCCTTACGGGCTCCGGCGAGCCATGAATGCAGCCGTTTGACTCCTTCGCGGAAATTTATCTTTGGTTCCCATCCGGTGAGCGTTCCGAATTTGCTGATGTCCGATACATAATATCGCTGGTCGGCTGTGCACCAGCTCTCTCTTCTTGTTTCATGCGTTCTCCCTGTC
>JAKAGP010000212.1 GCA_021825785.1 Nitrospirota bacterium | reverse complement strand
GGACGGCTTACGCACATCTGGACCGTAGAGAGCCAGCTAAGGGACATTTTCAACTATCGGGCGTCGCGGATAAACGAGTGGGCCCAAGGGAATATTTAACACCTGCGTTTTTCAAATCCCATGCACCTGTGACCTGAGCGCCTCAAGCCGGGCGGCGAGCGACTGCCTGCGGGCATCAAAGGTGGTAAGCGGAGTCACCTCAGTATCCATCCGCGGCCATACGGGCAGGCTCGCGATCAGGCCATCCAATTCCTCTGGCGATTCGGCATTCACGATGAGCACCAGCGCAATAGCCCCGCTCACAGGCCCGCCCGCGGCGATCTTTTCTTCTTCCTGAAGCTTCTTGCAAATCTCCAGCGTTGGGAATATGAACTGCTCGATAAAGGCAATCCCATCCTCCGGGGTCATCGGACGGGCATAGCTACTCAGTCTTAATTGGACGAGATACTGCATGGAAATCCTCCTTTTCACCCAAAACTATTGACCTTTCTCTTTAGGCAGGCACCACACTTTTTTTAGCTCGCAAAGTCTCCCAAGCATCCCTTCGTATTGCCTGGTAATGGATGCTCTTTCTTTCGTTCCGAGAAACTGGATCATATATCCGAGGGGGCCGGGCATTATAACAAAAGGATAGCGGCCATGAACAATCATGCGGTAACCGGCGATATGTATACTGGGGGGAGTCCCGCCTATTTCCGCATTGGACACATTGGGAGCGTAGTACATGACGTGGGGCAGGTTTGCGGTGTAGACCTTGTCGCTTTTATCCGGGTTTTCGTACGTTCTCAGTATTGGAGACAGCATATATGAGACGCCTGCCCGTGCCGGCGCTTTATAATATCCCTTTTTGAAACGCTCCTGCATAATCTTCTTGAGTTCTTCGGCAGGTGTGCCCTTGGCCTGCATTTCTGCCGCGTCGAAGAAGACCCGCATCTGCGCCTTGGCGCCCGCGCTATCAAATGAGATCGGGTAGAGAATATCAGCTCTATACCTTGTTAACGGCCAGGACCCTCTGAACGAATCATCACCGGTCCGGGCGACAAGGGCGTAGAATCCATTTGTGCCTTTGTGTGCAACCTCAAAGCCCTTGTCTGGGTTTAAAACATATACGGTTGCATGATCTCTCAGGTGCGGCGGCAGTGCGCTTAGCGCAAGCTCGATTTCCAGGTCCCGCGGCAACGGCCCGATTTTATTAAGCGCCTTTGAAGTCTGTTTATCTGCCGCGCTCGCGGCAAGCGGGAACAACAGGCATCCAATTAAAACAATCGCTTGTACTTTTCCCATCTTGACCTCCTTCGAAAACGGGAGTTGCTGCGTTTTTCCTTCGGTTAAAAAAATCCCTTCCGGGAGAATTTCTCACTTCTATCTAAAAGCTAGCATCTTTGATCTCAACAAACTACCAGACAAACAAACGATAAAGCCCTTCCGGGCAACAAACGGCGTTTTCAACAAACGATCAAGACGAACAAACAGGAATAGACCTGCACCGTTCAGGTATTAGCCGTCTTAAGCTCCAACGGTACCCGTCTTGACTTTTCCGGCTCGCTTGTAATTGGCCATAATCACTCCACTTGGGGTAACTGAACTCTCCATTAATGTAAATGCTGCTGGAATCGTGCCATTTTCAAACAACTTTTGTCCTTGGCCAAGAGTCAACGGGTGAATTTTGAGCCAGAGTTCGTCCACTAAATCATTCTTAAGTAGCATCTGAATGAGCTTACCACTGCCGTGAACTTGAATGTCAGAACCTTTTGAATTTTTGAGCTTTTCGATATCTGCCAAGCTTTTGAGGAATACTGAGTTTTTCCAATCTGACTTTTTCATGGTCTTGGACATGACGTATTTTGTGCCATCATTGATACCTGGCCAAAAGTCTGCATGTTCAGGCCAGTAGTTGGCAAAAATCTCAAATGTTTTCCTGCCCAAAAGATAGTCTGCAGGTTTCAACTGTTTTTCCAAGACCTTACCATAAACTTCATCAAAATAAGGCGCAACCCAACCGCCATATTTGAAACCGCCTGACGTATCTTCCTTAGGCCCACCAGGTGCCTGCATTACTCCATCTAATGTAATCATTGATAAAACGATTATTTTTCTCATGTCCCTCCTCCTTCGTTAAAGTTGTCGGGTTGCAAAAAGTGCGTTCTCCTTCAGGTACTTATTTATCCGCATCCGAACTTTTTAAGATTGGAGACACATGACCATCCTTAATGATTTTCTCTTTTCATTTTATGACGCGGAATCTGAGATGTGTTACATGAGGGGACTCGATCACTCTGGTTCTTTCCAGCTCGATGTGCCTGGAACCTAAATTCTCGAACAGTCGAATCCCGGCACCAAGCAGAACAGGCACGAGGTGAATCTGTATTTCATCCAGCAGGCCGGCTTTCAGACATTGCTGGATGATATTTGCGCCGCCTGCGACCGCAACATCTTTGTTATCCGCAGAAGCCTTGGCCTGTTCGAGGACGCTTTTGATGCCATCGGTAACGAAAATAAACGTGGTCCCCCCCTCCTTAACCAGTTTTTCACGGAAGTGGTGGGTGAGCACGAAAACGGGCATGTGAAATGGAGGATTATCTCCCCACGGCTTCTCGCCGGTGTCGAACATCCGCCTTCCCATAACAATCGCACCGGTATTTTGGAACATTTCAGCCAGAACCTCATCATCGCGGTTTGTGTCGCCTCCGGTTGAGAAGGGCTTGCCCGTCCGCGGGTCAAGGCTGTGGAGCTTGCGGAAGCTGGCCAGGCCGTATATCCATTGGTGGAGCCTCTCCCCGCCCTCACCCAGAGGACGCTCAATGCCGGCATTCGGCCCGGCGATAAAACCATCGAGTGACATTGAAATATCTGATGTGACTTTTCCCATTTTCCCCCGCCGAGGTTTCCTATCAAAAAGATATCATGCCTTCCAGTTTTGAGAAGAATTCGTGAATTTCCCCAGAATAGCCGGTCTGGTCGGTTGCCCCCTCCGCTATTACTCATTATGAACAAGATTCTTATTGCCCTGATACTCCTCCTATCCTTCCCGGCATTTGCCTCAGCCTTTTGCTTCGAGCAGGCCGGAGCGGAGTACGGCGTGTCCCCCGGGCTCCTGTGGTCGATTGCAAAAGTGGAGTCTGGCTTTGTCCCCCAGGCGGTCAACTGGAACCCAAACGGCACATACGACTACGGCCTCATGCAGATCAACTCCGGCTGGGCCCGGAGGCTCGGCGCAAGCGTCTGGCGGTCCCTTGGAGACCCCTGCACCAATGTGAAAGTGGGCGCCTGGATACTGGCCCAATGCGTCCAGAGATTCGGCTATACATGGGAGGCCGTGGGCTGCTACAACGCTTCAAATGAAAGGAAAAGACAGGAATATGCAAGAAAGGTATACGCGGTTTTTAAAAGATATTTCAGGCGGCATTGACCTCCGGGCCGTCGCGGATAAGTACGAGCTTCCATGCGACGAAGCGAAAAAGCCATCGGAGATCCATATCCGGCACGCTCTCGGACATTTTCCGCTCCGATGTGGAATGTCGGCTGACCGGAGAGGGATGTGAAATCTACGTCTTCAGGGAAAATGGGGCCTGGAGGTTCCCTATGGAACGGCTCAAAAAGAACATCCTCCGGGCCATAAAGTACGGCATAGTCTCCACCCTCCATAAGGAAACCGTGGCCCGCGGTTATGAAAGTCTTCGGAACCTCGCGGGTGGGGTCACCGGCGGGCATATTGCCGCGGTATTCGAAGAACGCATATTCGTAGAGCTTGATGGCGGGGCTGGCAAGCTAGTTGTGGGCGTATGCGAGAGGGAGCAGCAGACGCCAAAAGAAAGCGGCCGTTACCGGCCCGGCGACTATTTCAGCTTCTATATATCGAGCGTAACCCCCTCCTCAAACGGCCGAGTCCCGGTCCTCAAGGTCTCATTAAGCCGGATATCGAGGAGCCTCACGGAGGGGCTCCTGCGGAAGGAGCTTGCGGAAAAGCTCCTGGACACAAAGGTCAGGTGCGTAAAAAGGGCCGCCGGGATTTTCAGCCTGGTGGAGGCGGAAGGCCGGATCCCCAGGGAGTGCATCAAAGCGGTATCCGATGAGCTAAAGGAAAGGGTGATAGTCCATAATGTTTAAAAAAAATAAGGACCCACGGCTCATAATCGGCAGGGGCCAGTGCCTTTCCGACCCCCGGCACAATATCGAGATCATCATCCCGGACTCCCACAGGAACGGCCATATCTGGTGCTTCGGAACCACCCGTGTGGGCAAGACCCGCGTCATGGAGAACATGGCCGAGCAGGACATAAGAAAGGGTTACAGCGTGGTCATCATAGACCCCAAGGGAGACGTCGAGCTTTTCTCCAAGGTGGTTCAGGCAGCCTTCGAGGAGGGCAGGCAGGAGGAGCTTATGCTGGTCACGCCGATATTCCCGGCCTACAGCGCCATCATAGACCCGCTGGGCTACTATTTCATGCCCGAGGAGCTGGTGGG